>JAWVZJ010000447.1:0-2382 GCA_033722255.1 Thermoanaerobaculia bacterium
GGCGCGGGTGCCCCGACGGCGCGAAGACGTGCACAGGCGCGGACCTCCCGGTCAAAGACAGCCCTGTCCGCGCCGTCCCCTCCCGGTCCCGGATCTCGGAGCCGAAGGGCCGGCCCCAGACCATCGACTCGTCCATCGTTCGATTTTCATCCTCATGGGTGCCCGAAGCAACGCGACGGGCATGCGGGGCTGGTAGGCTTGGCACCGAGGGAAGAACCGGCGGAGGAGGGAATCATGGCGATCGATCGGCTGGAGGAGGTCCTCGAGGCCGACCTCGAGGACGCGAGGGACGAAGGAACCCTGAAGGGGGACGAAGAGATCGTCGTGGAAGTGATCCCTCCGCGAAACGGCGAGGGGCCGCGCTTTCTCCTGGCCGGAGAAGGGGACCGGGAGTTCCTCCGGATGAACTCCAACAGCTACCTCGGACTCTCCCTCCGACCGGAGCTCCTGGAGGCCGAGGAGGAGGCGTCCCGACAGTTCGGTGCCGGACCCGGTGCCGTCCGGTTCATCAGTGGCACCTACGGACCGCACGTCGATCTCGAACAGGCCCTGGCCTCCTTCCACCACCGAGAGGACGGCATGATCTTCTCCGCCGCCTACGTCGCCGTGATGGGGACCCTCGTCCCCCTCATCACCCCGGAGACCGCGGTGATCAGCGACGAGCTCAACCACAACTGCATCATCAACGCCGTACGGCTGGCCCGACCCCGGGAGAAGCACGTCTATCACCATCTCGATCTGGACGATCTGGAGGCAAAGCTCGAGACCGCCTCGGAATGTCGCCGGGCACTGGTGGTCACCGACGGCGTCTTCAGCATGCGGGGAGATCACGCACCCCTGGATCGGATCGCGGAGCTCTGCCGGAGGTACGACGATCGATTCGAGGAGAACGTGATCCTTGTGGTGGACGATTCCCACGGCGTCGGAGCCTTCGGGGCCACGGGCCGGGGCACGGAGGAGATCTGCGGAGGACCCCCCGTGGATCTCCTGATCGCCACCCTGGGAAAGGCCCTGGGAGTCAATGGGGGCTACGTGGTGGGCAGCGGAACCCTCATCACCTATTTGCGGGAGACCGCTCCCATGTACATCTACTCCAATCCGATCACCGCCGGCGAGGCCGCTGCCGCCCACCGGGCTCTGGGGATCCTGGCCGGCGACGAAGGCCGTCGTCTGCTGGCACACCTCCGGAACATGACCACCCGGTTCGAGCAGGGATTGGAGGATCTGGGCCTGGAGACGATCCCCGGGGAGCACCCGGTGGTGCCCCTGATGGTCCGGGACACCGCCAGGACCTCGGCCCTGGTGTCCCACCTGAAGGAGAACGGCGTCCTGGCCACGGGGCTGAACTATCCCGTCGTCCCGAAGGGCGACGAGGAGATCCGCTTCCAGATCAACGCCTCCCACACGGAGAGAGACATCCAGACCTGCCTCGACGTCCTGGCGGATTTCCAGGAGGGTTGAGGGGGGATTCACCGGCCCTCCGCCGGCGACGGGCATGCGTGGCTGCTCGATTGACTCCGATCCGGCGCCCCTGCTAACTTGCCCTCCGTGGTGAATGCAGCCGAAACCACCTTCGAGGAACCCCTGGTCGAGCTTCGCCGGAAGATCGAGGAGCTGGAGGAGTATCCGGAGCGAAGGGAAACCGAGAAGGAGCTGGAACGATTGCGGGGGAAGCTCCGCAAGGAGACACGGGAGGTCTTCAAGAGCCTCTCCCGCTGGGAGAAGACCCTCGTTGCCCGGCACTTCGACCGTCCCTACACGCTGGACTACGTGGAGCTGTTGACGGAGGAGTGGGTCGAGCTCCACGGGGACCGATCCTACGCCGACGACCCGGCGATCGTGAGCGGCTTCGCCCGGTTCCGGGGACGGCCGGTGGCCATCGTGGGGCATCAGAAGGGTCGAGACACCAAGGCCAGGATCCGACGGAACTTCGGCCAACCCCGACCCGAGGGATACCGCAAGGCGCTGAGAATCATGAAACTGGCGGAGAAGTTCGGCCGACCGGTACTTTCCTTCATCGACACTCCGGGGGCCTATCCCGGCCTCGGAGCGGAGGAACGGGGGCAGGCCGAGGCCATCGCCCACAACCTGATCGAAATGGCGGGTCTCCGGGTGCCCGTGATCGTGGTCGTCACCGGCGAAGGGGGGAGCGGGGGAGCGCTGGCCCTCTCCGTTGGCGACCGGATCTTCATGCTCGAGTACTCGATCTACTCGGTGATCTCTCCGGAGGGCTGTGCCGCCATCCTGTGGAAGGACCAGGAGAAGAAGGAGGCAGCGGCGGAGGCCATGAAGATCTCGGCCCCCGATCTCCTGGAGCTCGGGATCGTCGACGAGGTGATCCCCGAACCTCTGGGAGGAGCTCATACCGATCGCGAGGAGACC
>JAWVZJ010000448.1:0-2379 GCA_033722255.1 Thermoanaerobaculia bacterium
GCCGGGAGTCCAGGAGCCGGGCCTGAACCAGCCGTCCCATGACCTTCGCCAGATAGCTCTCGGAGCAATCGAGACGAGGGGCCACCTCTCGGGGAGTAACCCGGGTCCCCTCGGCCTCGAGACCCAGGAGGAGCATGAGACGAACGGCCAACTCGCTGGTGTGATTGAGCATGGCCAAATTATGGATATTTATCCTCGAAAATGTCTCCACCTCTCCGGGTAGGTCGAGGTCCCACCCGCGGGGGTGTAGTCCCCACCTCGCTGCCGCCGGAGAATTCTCTGGAGGAGGAGAACGGTCATTTTCTCGGAGGAGGATTCCGTCGTGAACATCCCGTCGATTCGAAGATCGATCTGCATCGTCTGGCCTCTGGCGTTCCTGATCCTGGTCGGAGCGAACCCGAGTCTCGGCCAAGAGGAGTCCGGGGAAGCCGGGGAGGAGGCCGGGTTCGAGCTCTATCTGTCCGGCTTCTACGCTTTCAACGGCTATACCCAGAACAATTTCTTCCTCGGCCGCGACGCCGTGTCCGTGGTGAGCGACGGCGACGACTACGCCATCCAGATGCTGCGGCTGCAGCCCGAGGTGCGGTACGGAGAGAACCTCCGGGTCGTTGCCCGTCTCGATATGGCCCAGGGGATCTGGGGGGTGGACAACGAGAACCGCTCCCGGTTGGAGCCGGGCTTCTCGGATCTCTTCGACAACAAGGAGACGAACTTCTTCCTCCACGTGGACTGGGCCTTCGTGGAGGCGACGGTTCCCAAGCTGGGAGACACGACCTTTCGTCTCGGTCGGATGAAGAACTCTCTGGGGAATCTCCTGGTCCTGGATCAGGACGGAGACGGGATCCAGATCCAAAAGTCCTTCGGAGAGTGGGGCGTGACCTTCGACTGGACGAAGATGTTCGAAGGCGTCGACGGGCTGACCGACGAAGACTTCGGAAGCCTCGACGGAGAGGACGCGGATCTCTTCTATCTGGAGCTCAGCGGACCGGCGGGAGGCTTCACGCTGAATCCCTACGTCGCCCATTACCGGGACCAGGGCGACGATGACGGCCGGACCTACATCCCCCAGGAGCTCGACTACTTCAAGCCCCGCTTCGCTCCCAATGTCAGCGACGTCACCGTGGCGGGACTCTCCTTCCAGGGACCCGTGGGGCCGGTGACGTTGAAGGGGGAGGCGGCCTATCTCACGGGCTCGGACGACGTGGCCAATGCCGATTCCGGTCCCGCCCAGCTCCTGGACGTCAACGACGGGGATCTCGAGGGTTACGTGCTCTACGCCGACGCAGAGATGCCTCTGGGGCCGGGAGCCCTGGGAGCGGTCTTCGGCCTCGGGTCCGGCGACGACGATCCGATGGCCGGGGACGGGAACATCACCAAGATCCGCACCAACGGCTTTTTCTACGTCACCGAGGTGTGGGAGGACTCGGTGATGCCCGACGAGGAGGGGATCACGCCCCAGGGCCTGGGATCGCCGGCCTCCCGGGGGTACCGGGAGTTCGAGAACACGACTCTCCTCCAGCTCAACTACTCCTGGAAGCCGGCCCCGGACTGGCGGCTGTTCCTCTCCGGCACGTTCCTGCAGGCCACCGAGGATCTCCATCCCTGGAGCGACCTCGACGGCGACGGAGCGATCGAGCCCGGAGAATTCGGGGCCGAGAGCTCCGACGACCTCGGGAGCGAGATCGACTTCCGGCTGGACTGGAACGTGATGAAGCACGTGACCTGGACGCTCCGGGGAGGCTACATGTGGGCCGGGGATGCCGCGGGCTTCCTGATCAACGGCACCGATCGGTACGACGAGAATCCGTGGGAGCTGCGGACCACGGTCCGGGTCGGCTTCGACGGCATTCAGATCGCCACGGTCGACTGAGGGGTTCCACAGCGAGCCCGTCGGAGGCAAGCGATGAGCGACGACGAGACCACGCAACCGCAGGAACAGATCACGACCGAGCGGGACGAGGTCGACGACGAGGAGGGATCCGGCGCCAGCCGGCGACAGCTCTTGATGTGGGGAGGCCTGACCGCCGCCTACGGCACCCTCGCCGCCCAGGGCTTGCTGTTCCTGATGCCCGAGGAGGACGAGGCCCCGACCCGATTGATCTTCGCCGGTCTCCGGGACGAGATCCCTCCCGGCGAGGTCCGGACCTTCCACGACCTCCAGGGGCGACCGATCCTCGTGCAGCGTACCGCCGAGGGCCTCCGGGCCTTCAACTCCACCTGCCCCCACCTCGGATGCCAGGTGCACTGGGAGGACGACGAGGAGATCTTCTTCTGCCCCTGCCACCGGGGGATCTTCGATCCCGACGGGGTGGCCATCGCCGGTCCCCCGGGGGACGCCGGCCAGCGTCTGGCCGAGGTCCCCCTGGAGGTGGACCGGGA
>JAWVZJ010000449.1:0-2378 GCA_033722255.1 Thermoanaerobaculia bacterium
CCTCCTTCAGCCCGAGATCGGGATCGAGAGCTCGACGGATGCCCTGATGGAGGGCTTCAAGTCGATGCTCCTGGCCCTGGTGGTGCTCGTGCTGGCCTGGGGACTGGGAAGCGTCACCGCCGAGCTCCACACCGCCGATTATCTCGTCCGGGTGACCCAGGGGATCCTGTCTCCGGTCCTCCTCCCGGCCATCGTCTTCGTGACCGCAGCCGCCGTCGCCTTCGCCACCGGGACCTCCTGGGCCACCATGGGGATTTTGATCCCGCTCGTGGTCCCGGTGATCCACAAGCTCGCCACCGCCGCCGGCCACAATCCCGGGGACCCCGGGTACATGCCCCTCCTCCTCGGGACCATCTCCTCGGTCCTGGCCGGGGCGGTCTGGGGCGACCACTGCTCTCCGATCTCGGACACCACCATCCTCTCCAGCATGGCATCCGGCTGCGACCACATCGCCCACGTCCGGACCCAGATGCCCTACGCCCTGACCCTGGGATTCCTGGGCATGCTCGTCGGCGACATCCCCTCCGCCATGGGGATGAGCCCCTACGTCTCCCTGGCCGTGGGCAGCGTCGTCGTGGTCCTGAGCGTCCGTCTCCTGGGGCGGGAGGTTGCGGTCTCCGGATGACCGGGCCCGTTCGTCAACCCCTCCCGAGGATCCTCCCCAGCCAACCTTCCCCGCGCCCCTCCTCCGAGGAATCCATCTCGGACCGGGGTCGGGGGAGCAGGACCAGATTCCCCTTCCGCAGCTCCAGGAGCAGAATCTCCATCCTCCGGCCTCGGTCGGCCCCCTCCTCCATGATCAGGCTCCTCAGGGAGACGGAGCCGTCCATCCGCCGGCGGAAGGCCTCCACCTCCGACGGGAGCGACATCTCCCGACTCTCGGGCTCCATCCAGACCGGATAGAACTCGTCCAGGACCTCGAGCGGGAGGGAGAGGTGTCGGCGGGAGAAGAGGACCTCCTCCTGGGCCGCCTGCTCCATCAGGAGATCGAAGATCCGGATCTCGGTGCTGGATCCCCGGGCGCCTCCCTCTCCGACGCTCTCGATGTCCAGCACCTCCTGCACCGTGAGGTCGAAGGCCGCTTCCAGGAACCGGAACCTGGAGCCCTTGACGCGCTCGTAGAGCTCGCCGATCGTGATCCCCTCCTCGAAGGTCTCGAGAATCCGATCCTGCCGAGGATCCTCCGGCGAGCCCGGCCACCGGGAACCCCGGCAGAGACCCACCTCGTCGTGAACGAAGACCCGGCGGATGCGCTCCTCCTCGTCCTCCCACCGGGCCCCTTCCATGGCCAGACCCACGGTGTGGATCGGCTGGGGGAGGAGCTCCTCCTGCCGAGGCATCCGCTGGGCGAAATAGAAGACCCCGTGATCCCAGAGGAAGAGGTCGCAGACGGTGTCCTCGATCTTCCTCCGCAGGGCGTCCTGGGCCTCCCCCTCGGGAAGGATTCCGAGCTCCACCAGGCCGACGCCAAGGCGCCTCTGGGTCTCCCGGCACCAGGTCAGGACCTCCAGGAGCTGGTCTTCGGTCAGGTAACCCTCCAGGAGAAGGAACTGTCCGAAGTACTCCTTCGGATCGTCCGACGTGGCCCCCACGACCGCTCCCTCCTGAAAGAAGACCTCCTTCTCCCGACTCGAGGTCCGGAACACCAGGGCTCCGGTCCTGCCGTCGTTGCTGGCCCACTGCAGGAGGTCGGCCACCGACACCGAGTCGAGTCTTCCCGAGAATTCCATCGCCGTCGAGCGTATCGCAGATCGACGTCCGAGACTCCGGAGCAGGATCTTTCCACTATCCTTTGGCTCCATGACGAAACACCTCCGAATCCCGATCCTCGTCACGGCCCTGATCCATCTCCCCTTCGGGGCCGGAGCCCAGGGCCCACCCTGCCTCCCCTGCGCGGGAATCACCGTCGGGTCGCCGGCCTCGGTCGCCCAGGCCCTGGAGGAGGCCCCGGCCCTCGAGGAGGGAGCTCGGCTCTACGTCCGCTGGCGACACGTCCTGGATTCCGGGGATCCCCCTTTCCCGGCCTCCGGACTGGTCGAGGCCGGAGCCACCCCCTGGATCGAGCTCGTCTTCCGAACACCCTCGCCGATCCTGGAGAACGTGGAGACGCTGGAAACGGAGCTCTCCGCCGCCGCCGAGATCGTCCGGAACGAACGGACCGTGGATCACTTCCAGGTCCGCTGGAAGGAGCTCTCCGGAGCGGGATCCCTGGAGGAGTACGCCTTCCTGTCGCCGCGCAGCGTGCGCAGCGCCCCGCGCCGGCGCACCCCGCCGCGCGCGAACGAGGCACGAATGAGCCGCATGCCGTCACCGCAAGCCGACGACCGCGCGCCCCCGCCCCCCGAGCGCTGGCGGCGGAGCCTGCGCGAGGCCGTGCG
>JAWVZJ010000450.1:0-2371 GCA_033722255.1 Thermoanaerobaculia bacterium
CGCCGGCTCGGGAGCGGGTGCCGGCTCCGGAGGCGGGGCCGTGCCGTAGGTCCGGCAACCGAAGGCCAGGACGAGCCCGGCGGAGAGGGCGGTACAGAGGATGATCTTCTTCATGGTTCTGCTCCTTCTTGACTGGTCAACGATACGGATGTCGTCGGTGGAAAAGGGTTTCGATGCAATCTGCGTGCGATGTGCGCGGTCGGCCTCAGCCACCGACCCTTCGATGAAGGAGTCGGAACGCCGGTTCGTCCCGGGTCAACCCGGACAGGTCGCCCAGCTCCCGCATGTAGGACCGGACGCTGCGGATCCGCTCTTCGGTGAGGGGATGGCTGGCGAAGAAGCGCTCCACACTGGAGGGCCGGCGCTGCCGCTGTCGGAGGAGCTCCCGAAAGATCGACACCATCCCCTCCGGGTGGTATCCGGCCCGGGCCATGTAGTGGACCCCCAGGTAATCGGCCTCCCGCTCGTCGTCCCGGGAGAACTTGGCCATGGCCCCGGTTCCCAGGATCTGGGCCAGGATCTGTTCGTAGGCCTGGGGATTCTGGCCCAGGGCGAGCCCGGCCAGGATGTTCAGCCCGTAGGCCTTGGTGAGCTGCTCCGTACCGTGTCTAGCTACCCCGTGGGCGATCTCGTGGGCCATGACGCCAGCGAGCTCCGAGGCGCTGTCGGTGGCGGCGATCAGCCCGGTGTTGACATAGACATGGCCCCCCGGGATGTTGAACGCGTTCACGTCCCGGGACCGCACCACGTGGAACTCCCAGGGATACCGGGCCATCTCGGTTGTGTTCACGATCTCCTGACCCAGACGGGAGACGTATCGGGTGATGCCGGGATCTCGGACCAGATCCAGCTCTCGGGCGAGATCCGATTCCAGCCTCCGGCCGAGCTCCCACTCCTCCTCCAGAGAGACCAGATTCACGTCGCCCCGGTTGACGCCCGTGCTGGCGCAGGCGGTCGCCAGGATCGCTGCCAGGAGCAGCGGGACGATCGGACGAGTCGAGATGGGTTTCGAGCTCGACATGACGGGTTCACTCCCGGCTTGGGCTGATTGCAACTCTCGTACCATGCGGGAGCAAGGGACTTCAGAGGCACGCTCCCGGCCCCGCTCCCGGAACCGGAGGACCGGCCCAGCTCATCGACTGGTCAGCTCTCCATTTTCATCCTCATGCGTGCCCGAAGCAACGTGA
This sequence comes from Thermoanaerobaculia bacterium, assembly GCA_033722255.1. Taxonomy (GTDB): domain Bacteria; phylum Acidobacteriota; class Thermoanaerobaculia; order Multivoradales; family JAIOJS01; genus JAWVZJ01. Next base: position 1,188 of record JAWVZJ010000450.1, read on the forward strand.
CGGGCATGCGTGGCTCCTAGGTCTTCGATCCCATCCGGCGATGGGATTCGAAGATCAGGGGGACGCGTAGATCAGGTCTCCTTCGCCAGAGCGCTTCGCCAGGCCTCGAGGGTCCGTCCGATCTCCTCCTCGCCGTGGGCGGCGGAGACGAACCAGGTCTCGTAGGCGGACGGCGGGGGATGGACCCCCTGATCCAGGAGCCGATGGAAGACCCGGGCGAAGCGCTCTCGGTCGGAGGCGTCCACCTCCTCCTTGTTCCGGATCGGACCTTCGGCGAAGAAGATCCCCAGCATGGAACCGCGGCGCTGGATCGTCAGGGGAATCTCGAACTCCTCCGCGATTTCCAGCAGGCCGTCGGCGAGCCGTCCCGCCGTCGTCTCGAGCCCGGAGTAGACCTCTCCGTCGGCCAGGATCTCCAGGGTGGTGCGTCCCGCGGCCACCGCCAGAGGATTCCCGGAGAGGGTTCCCGCCTGATACACGGGGCCGGCCGGAGCCACTTCGCTCATGAGATCCCGGGAGCCCCCGTAGGCTCCGATGGGCAGGCCTCCTCCGATGACCTTCCCCAGGGTGGTGAGGTCGGGCTCCACCTCCAGGAGCTCCTGGGCCCCTCCGAACGACACCCGGAATCCGGTCATGACCTCGTCGAAGACCAGGAGTGCCCCGTGCTCGTCGCAAAGCCGGCGGAGCCCCTCGAGGAAGCGCTCGACGGGGGGCACCAGACCCATGTTCCCGGCCACCGGCTCCACGAAGACGGCGGCGATTTCATGCCCCTTCTCGGCGAAGAGACCCTCGACGGCGGCCAGGTCGTTGAACGGAGCGGTGAGGGTGTCGGCGGTGACCGCCTCGGGCACTCCGGGAGAGGAGGGGACGCCCAGGGTGGCCGCACCGGAGCCCGCGGCCACCAGGAAGGAGTCTCCGTGGCCGTGGTAGCACCCGTCGAACTTCAGAAATCGGTTCCTTCCGGTCACGCCCCGGGCCAGACGGAGGGCCGACATGGTGGCCTCGGTTCCCGAGTTGACGAGGCGGACCATCTCCACGGTGGGGACGGCGTCACGGATCCGTTCCGCCAGCTCCACCTCGGAGCGGCTCGGGGCTCCGAACACCGTTCCGATCTCCAGGGCCCTCCGGAGGGCCTCCTCCACGGCCGGCGGCCGGTGTCCGAGGATCATCGGACCGTAGCCTCC
>JAWVZJ010000451.1:0-2368 GCA_033722255.1 Thermoanaerobaculia bacterium
CACAATGTCGGCCACAGCCAGCGGGGCGGCGAGCCGGTGGAGCCCCTGGTCTCGACCCAGTGGTTCTGCGACGTCTCCGAGATGGCCCGCAGGGCCCTGGACTCGGTCCGGAAGGAACGCCTGGAGCTGATCCCCGAGACCTGGGTGAAGACCTGGGAGCACTGGCTGGAGAACATCCGTCCCTGGTGCATCTCGAGGCAGCTCTGGTGGGGTCATCAGATTCCGGCCTGGTACACGGAGGACGGAGAGGTGGTCGTGGCCCACGACGAGGAGGAGGCCCGGGAGCTCGCCGGCACCGACGAGTTGAGGCAGGATCCGGACGTCCTGGACACCTGGTTCTCATCGGGCCTCTGGCCCTTCTCGACCCTGGGCTGGCCCGAGGAGACCCCGGAGCTCCGCGCCTTCTATCCCACCGACGTCCTCATCACGGCCCACGACATCCTCTTCTTCTGGGTGGCCCGGATGGTCATGATGGGTCTCCACTTCACCGACGAGGAACCGTTTCACACCGTCCATCTGACCGGCCTGGTCCGGGACGCCCAGGGCCGCAAGATGTCCAAGACCCGGGGCAACACGGTGGATCCGCAGGATCTGGTGGAGGAATACGGCGCTGACGCCATGCGCTTCACCCTGGCCGCCCTGGACAGCCCCGGCCGGGACATCCCTCTGGATCCCGATCGGCTGGCGGGGTATCGCGCCTTCGGGAACAAAATCTGGAACGCCACCCGGTTCAGCCTCTCCCGGGTCGGAGAGGCCGAGGTCCGGGAGGAGATCGACCCGGCGGGGCTTGATCTTCCCGAGCGCTGGATCCTCTCCCGCCTGGCCCGGGTCGCCGACGCCGTGAACGAACAACTGGAGGTCTTCCGATTCGACGAGGCCTGCCACCAGATCTACCACTTCTTCTGGGGCGACCTCTGCGACTGGTACATCGAGCTCTCGAAGCCGTCTCTGAGCGGGGATGCCGAGCGTCCCCGGACGGCGGAGGTCCTGCTCACGGTGCTCGAGCGGAGCCTCCGGCTCCTCCACCCGATGATGCCCCATCTGACGGAGGAGCTGTGGCATCGGCTCCCGGGCCACGAGGCGATCGATCCGGAGACGATCTCTCTCACGGAGTACCCCCGAGACCTGAAGACCTGGCTCGACGATGAGGCGGAAGAGCGGATGGGGGCCTTCGTGGCTCTGGTGGAGAAGGTCCGCTCCCTACGGGGCGATCTGGATCTCCCGCGGGAGGTCCCTCTCCGTCTCTTCGTCGAGGGGGAGGAGCCAGGCGTGACCGACCAGCTCCGGAGCCAGAAGCCCCTTCTGGACTTCCTCCTCCGAGTCGAAGAGATCCACTTCGAGACGCCCCCGGAAACCTCCGTCCGGGACCTGGTGCAGGGGATCCGGGTGGGCGTAGAGGCCCGGGCCATCGAGCTCGACGACCGAGAGCGAGAGCGGCTGGAGGCGGAGATCGAAAAACTCGACGGACTGATCGCCGGGGTCGAAGGTCGCCTGGAGAACGAGGAGTTCCTCACCAAGGCTCCGGAGCACGTGGTCGAAAAGCAGCGGGAGAGCCTGGCCGAGATGAGGAAGCGTAGAAAACAGCTTCGACGAGGTCTCGGCTGAGGGGTTGGAGATCCCGTGATCGGCTACCAAGCGACCTGTGAGGAGCTGCGAGGGGTCTGGACGGCCGTCCCCGTCGACCTCGTGATCCTCCGGAAGATCGACTCGACGAACCGTCTCGCCCGGTCGATCGTCCGGGAACTGGCCGAAGACGAGATCGAGGCCCGCCGGACCTTCTTCCTCGCCTGGGAGCAGACAGCGGGGAGGGGACGCTTGGGACGACGCTGGATCAGCCCTCCGGGCGTCGGGGTCTACGGCACGCTCCTGCTGCCGGTCACCCCCGAGATCGCCACCCGGACGCTTCCGCTCCTGACGGCCACGGCCCTCTGTCGATCGGTGAACGGCTGGATCGATTCCTCCTGTCGCCTGAAATGGCCCAACGATCTCCTCGTAGAGGGTAGGAAGATCGGAGGAATCCTGATCCAGGCCTCGGTGCGTTCCGACGGCACCGGCCACGCGGCCCTCGGTTTCGGAATCAACTACGGGGATCCGGGATCCGGAGTCGAGCTGCCGGAAGCCACAGCCCTGTTCCGGGAGACCGAAGAGCCGCCTTCCTTCCCGGAGACGGTCCTCGGTCTCGTCCGGGGCCTACTCCGGGCTCTGGATCACGCGGACGACCCGGAGTGGTGCGTCGAATCGTTCCGGCAGCTCTCGGCCCACGAACCCGGTGACACGATGCGATGCCGGGTGGGGGAAGAGGAGGTCCGGGGGCGGTTTGTCCGGTTGACGGAGGAGGGTTCCCTCGTCCTGGACACCGGCGAAGGGG
>JAWVZJ010000452.1:0-2354 GCA_033722255.1 Thermoanaerobaculia bacterium
GACCTCGAGTTTCTCTTCCAGGATGTCCGCGAGCCGGACCGGCGATCGTTCCAGCTTCACCCTGCCACTCTCGATGGACGCCACGTCCAGGAGGTCGTCGATGAGGGTGAGCATCCCCTCGGCCGCGGTCCGGACGTTGGACAGGAAGCGATCCCAGAGCTCCTCGTCCCGGCGATCCTCCCGGAGGAGGCTCCGGAGGAGGTCGACCTGGCTGATGACTCCGCCGAGGGGGCTCCGGAGGTCGTGGGCCGCCATTCCAAGAAATTCGCTCTTCTGCTCGTTCAGTCGACGCAGGGCGGCCATGATCCGACCCTTGAGGAAGGCCGAGGTGACGTGGGGACGAAGGGCCTGAAGGGTTTCCACCTCGGAGTCGTGGAACGCCCTCTCCTCTCGGCTGTTGGCCAGGATCAGGTAGCCGAGGGTCTCCTCCTCGAAGTCGATCTGGAGGGCCAGAATCGAGGCCGCGGGGAGAGCAAGCACTCGCTCCTCGGCCCGGAGACGGGACTCCGCGGGGAGGCCCACCGAGATCCCGGGGGCGATCTCTCGGGTGTCGGCCAGGTAGCGTTCGAGATCACCGGGAGGCAGGGACGCCCCCTCCGGGGAGCCTTCGAGCCAGCCCGTGGTGGCGATCACCCGGTGCCCACCCTCCTCCCGGGGGACCAGGGCCAGCCCCCTCTCGGCGGAGCCCGCAAAGCTCAAGCCCTCCAGGATCGCCCGGACCAGGTCCTCGAACTCGATCTCCTGGTGGATCAGGTGCACGATCCGATTGATGAGCTCCTGCTTGCCCCGTTCCCGTTCGGCCTCCCGCCGGCGCTGGTCGAGCTGGTGGGTTCGTTCCCGGACCAGGGATTCGAGACGCTCGTTCCGACGGTGGATCGACCGGAGCCGAAGTCGATGAGCGGACAGGACCGCACCGATGAGGCCCAGGAGGAGAAGGAGGTGAAACCAACGGGCCTCCCAGAAGGCGGGGCGGACCCGAACCGGCACCTCGAGGCCGTCTCGATTCCAGATCCCGTCACTGTTCGTGGCCTGGGCCCGGAAGCTGTACTCTCCCGGGGAGAGACCGGTGAAGGTCACAGTCCTCTGATTCCCGGTCTCGATCCACTCCGACTCGTGGCCTTCGAGGCGGAAGCGATAGCGGTTCCTCTCGGGATTCGTGAAGTCCAGGGCCGCGACCTCGAAGGTGATCGATCGCTGGTCTGGCCCGAGCTCCACGCTCGGTGGGGGTAGGAAGTGGCGGCTCCGGGTCTGGGGTCGACCCGGCCGACGAATGTCCGTCAGATGCACGGGTGGCCGCACCGGGTTTCGCCGGATCCGGGCGGGACGGAAGCGATTCACCCCGTGACGTCCCCCGAAGAAGAGGATCCCGTCCGGGGCTCGGGTGAAAGCACCGTTGGAGAAGATCGATCCCTGGAGCCCGTCGGAGGCATCGAAGGTGAGTATCGCCCCGTCCTCCAGATCGAGCCGGGCCACTCCACGATAGGTGGCGACCCAAAGCTGTCCCTGGCTGCCGAGAAGGGCGACCACGGTGGGATCCGGGAGATCCTCCACCATCCGATGGAAGCCCCCTTCCTCGCCCAGTCGATTGAGGCCGTAGTCGGTCCCCACCCAAAGGGATCCCTCGGAGGGGTGACGGAGAACGGCGTAGACTCGATCATCGCTCAGACTGCGGGGGTCCTCCGGCCGGTGACGGAAGCTTCGGATCTCCCAGGTGGTCAGATCCAGGCGGTGGACGCCACCGGAATCCGTCCCGATCCAGAGGGTTCCCGGTTCCCGGTAGAGGGAGCGGACGAAGTCGTCATCGAGACCTCCGGGTCCACGTCCGAAATGCCGTGGGGGGCCCTGACCCGGAACACCCCATAGGCCGCTCCGGGTCCCCAGCCAGAGGGTGCCGTCGGGGGCCAGAAGGATCGCCTCGTAGGAGGCGGTCAGAGCCGTGGCCGGGATCTCCGGACGGACCGTCCGGGGATCCAGCAGAGAGCCGGTCTCCAGGTCCAGGAGGTCCAGACCTCCGAAGGTGCCGATCCAGAGGTACTTCTCTCCTTCGAGCTCCAGCGCCTGCACGATGGCGTGAGGGAGACCGCCCTCTTCCTCGCTTGCAAACGAGAGACGTCGAGCGCGCCCTTCCCGGACCTCGACCAGTCCGTTCAGGGTGCCGGCCCAGAAGCGGGAGGCGGACAGTGCCTCCAGACTCTTGACCTGCTCTTGCAGGAACCGATCGAATTTCCGGGGCTTGAGGTCCAGACGGCTCACCCCGCCCCCCCGGGTTCCGACCCACAGATTGTGGTTCGGATCGAGGAGGACGCTCCGCACATCGTCGTTGGCCAGGCTGCCGGCATCGTCGGCACGGTGGC
>JAWVZJ010000453.1:0-2341 GCA_033722255.1 Thermoanaerobaculia bacterium
GCCCTTCGACCCCACGGACTACAACCAGGACATCGTCTGGGCCGACGGCTTCTTCGTCCGATGGCCGCAGAAGGTCACGAACTAGCCTCTGATCGCAGAGGTTGCGAACCAGGGGGCGCCCATCCGGGCGCCCTTTTTTTGTCTTCCTCCGGAGGGTCCAGCCCGCGGAACCGAGACCCTCCGAAATCCCAGGGACCTGTTTCCCGGTCCGGGAGTTCCAGGCCCTCCATCGAGGCCGGCCGGATCGCCTCTAGCGACCCTTCGAAGCCGCAACACCGAAGAAGGAGGAGTCAGTGGCCGAGAACAAGAGAGCGAAGACCGAGAGGGGCTTCACCCTGATCGAGCTCCTCATCGTGGTGGCCATCATCGGCATCCTGGCCGCCATGCTCATCCCCAACCTGATGGACGCCCTCCAGAAGGCCAAACAGAAGAGGACCGTCGCCGACATGCGTTTCACCGGTACGGCGATGATGTCCTGGCTCACCGACCGCGCCGCGGCTTCGGCCGCCGGCGGAGGGATCGACGAAGTGGACCTCAACGACTACGCCGAGATCGGCCTCCAGGACCTGGGGGACGAGCTCGTCGATCAGTACATCCAGGAGATCCCCGAACGGGATGGCTGGAAGGCGCCCTTCGAGTACCGGTTGAACACCGACTCCTCCCGGAGCAGGGCCTTCGCGATCCGCAGCGGCGGTCGGGACAAGACGATGGCCGGGGAGATCTACACGGCCCGGCCCTTCGACCCCACGGACTACAACCAGGACATCGTCTGGGCCGACGGCTTCTTCGTCCGCTGGCCGCAGAAGGTCACGGACTGAGGAGGAACGGGGCTCGATAAGATCCGGAGGTGGCCCGGCGGACCTCCTCCGATACGCTCTTCGAACGGCTGTGGATTTTCCCCGGCCTGGCGCTCCTGGCGGCCTTCCTGGGGCCGCTGCTGATTCCGGGACAGGTCCTCGTCGAGGGAGACCTCCCCTTCTTCCACCTCCCGCTCCGGACCACCCTGGCCGGGCTGGTCCGGGCAGGGGAGCTCCCCCGCTGGAATCCCTGGCTCCACGGCGGTCAGCCGATCCTCTCCAATCCGAACTACGCCTCGTTCTATCCCCCCACCTGGATCGCCCTCCTCTCTCCGGCCTACAGCCTCCAGCTCCTGGTGGTTCTCCACGGGGTCCTGGCCTTCTTCGGGACCTGGAAGCTGACCCGGTGGCTCGGTGCGGGTCCTCCGGCCTCGGCCCTCGCCGCCACCGGCTTCGCCGCCGGACCGTGGTTCCTCTCCCTGGCCGACACCGTGAACCTCTACTGCGGTCTCTCCTGGCTCCCCTGGGTCCTTTCCTGGGGACTCGGAGCCCTGGAGGAAGGGCTGGAGAGAGAGGGTCGACGGAGGAGGAGCTGGCTCGCTTCCGGGGCCTTGGCCCTCCAGCTCCTGGCGGGGGAGCCGGTCGCGGTAATCCTCTCCGCTCTGTCCCTGGGGATCCTGGGCTTGACTCGACACCGGCCGCGACTCCAGGTGGTCCGGTCGTTGGCCTGCATGGGAATCATCGCCCTGGGGCTGGGAGCGGTTCAGCTCCTCCCGGCGGCGGCCAGGGTCCTGGAGTCTCCCCGACGGGGGGGGATCGAGGAGGATCGGGGAATCTGGTCCGCACCCCCGTCCCGCCTGGCGGAGATCGCCTTCCCCCGCTACTGGGGAGATCCCCAGCGCGACGAGGAGGGCCTCTATTTCGGCTGGGAGCTCCACGACCGGGACTATCCCTACCTGGAGATCCTGTTCTTCGGTACTCCCCTCCTCGTCCTGGGCCTGGCCGTCTGCCTCGATCCCCGGACGGCGGAACGACGAGGCTGGCTGGCTCTGGGCGTCACCGGCCTGTTCCTGGGTCTGGGGCGATTCAATCCCCTCTACCCCCTGGTCGGGAGCCTCCCTCCCCTGTCCTGGGTCCGATATCCCGAGAAGTTCCTCCTGCTGACCGTGGTCTCCCTCCTCCTCGGAGGGGCGCTGGGGCTGGATCGTCTCCTCCGGTCGGACCGTCCACAACCGAGCTCCTGGCGGGTCCCCTTGATCCTGGCCGCCGGGCTGACCGCGGTCGGTCTCGCCGTTTCGATTCGCTGGTGGGTCGTCCCCGGGGCAGTCGAGTCCTTCGTCCGGGAGCACAGTGGATCGCCCCCCACCCCCGAGATTCTCCAGAGGGGAGCGGAGTTTCTCCGGTGGGAGGCTCTGGTGGCCGCCGCCGGATCCCTGGTCCTCCTGGGGCTGCTCTGGTTGGGCCGCAGGCGGCCCCGGGGCCTGGGGCTCTCCCTGCTGGGTCTCACCATCCTCCAGTTCGCCCACTACGGCCGGGGCTCGAAC
>JAWVZJ010000454.1:0-2312 GCA_033722255.1 Thermoanaerobaculia bacterium
ATGGGCACCTTGATGCCGGACCTCAAGGGACGGATCGAGGGGAAGGAGCTCCAGCGGATTGCCCGGGAAGAGCTGGGCTGAAGTCCGCCCCTCCGAGCCCCCCGGAGAACGACCCCCCGTGCTCCGTACCCTGGTCGCCACCGCGGGCCACGTCGATCACGGCAAGACCCGCCTGATCGAGGCCCTGACCGGAATCGACTGCGACCGGTGGCAGGAGGAGAAGGATCGGGGGATCACCATCGATCTCGGCTTCGCGCATCTGGTCCGGAAGGATCTACAGATCGGGTTCGTGGACGTCCCCGGCCACGAGCGCTTCGTCCACAACGCCCTCGCCGGCCTGGGGGGCATCGGCCTCGTCCTCCTGGTGGTCGCTGCCGACGAGGGAGTCCAACCCCAGACCCGGGAGCACTCCGCGATCTGCTCCCTGCTGGGTATCGACCGGGCGGTGGTGGCCCTGACCAAGATCGACCTGGTGGACGACGATCTGCGGGAGCTGGGCACCCTGGAGGTCGAGGAGCATCTGGCCGAGACCCCCTGGGCCGGAGCCCCCGTGATCCCGGTCTCCGCCGTCACCGGGGAGGGCTTGGAGAGCCTGGAGGCAGCCCTGCTGCAGACCGCCCGCCAGGCCGCCGAGAGTGTCCCCTCCGGAGGCCGACCGGTTCGGCTTCCGATCGACCGGTCGTTCCACCTGAAGGGACTGGGGGCTGTGGTCACCGGCAGCCTGGTCTGGGGCCGGATCGCCGTCCAGCAGGAGCTCCGGCTCCTCCCCCTGGACCGGGCCGTCCGGATCCGGAGCCTCCAGGTCCACGGCGAGGACCGGGAGGAGGCCTTCCCGGGGGAGCGGACCTCGGCCCAGATCTCGGGGGTCGACCTGGCGGAGCTCTCCCGGGGCCAGCAGCTCATCACGCCGGAGAGCCTCCGTCCCGATCGGCGCCTCCTGGCCCGGTACCGCCTCCTGGCCGAGGGAGACGAGCTCCGGGGGTGGACGGAGATCCGTTTCCACCTCTACTCCCAGGAGGTCCTGGGACGAGCCCGGTCCCTGAGTCCCGAGGGGATCGCGCCCGGAGACCTGGGTCTGATCGAGATCCGGACCCGGGACCCGGTGGTGGCGGTCCGGGGAGACCGGTTCGTCCTCCGGCGCCCCTCCCCCATGACCACACTGGGGGGAGGAGAGATCCTGGACCCGGCCTGGCGCCGGCTTCCGACCGGGGTCCGGAAGGATTTCGCCCGGCGACTCGCCGGAGACCGGACCGAGGCTCTCCGAGCCTGGGTGGAGCTGGCCGGAGAGGGTGGAACCACCTCCGACGAACTGGCGATGCGCCTGGGTGAGACCCGGGGAGCCCTGGACGACGAGCTCGCGGGCCTGGAACAGCGGGGACATTTCCTGTCGGTCCGGGACAAGGGGAGCGGAACCCGCTGGCTGGCCCCGGCCGTCGTCCAGAGGGTTCGGGATCGGGCCCGGAGGGTTCTCGAACGGTATTTCGACGAGCACCGTCTAGCGGAGGGTCTCTCCAAGGCGGAGGCCGCCCGCCGCATCCTTCGGGGCCGGGGCCGGAATCTGGCCGAGGCCTACTTCCGATGGCTCGAGGCCGAAGATGTCCTCGAGCTCCGAGGGGACCGGGTCTCCCTCCCCGGCCGGACCCCGGAGCTGACCGAGGAGGAGTCCTCCCTGGCCCGGCGCATCCGGGACCGCTACGAGGCAGAAGGGCTGACGCCGGGCTCCCCGACGGAGATCGCCGAGAGCCTCGGCGCCAAGCCCCAGATCTTCGAGGGGGTCTCGGGGTATCTGCTGGAACGGGGTGACCTGCTCCGGCTTCCCGGGGGGCTCCTGCTGGCCCGGAGCGTCTTCGACCGACTCGCGAGAGATCTCCAGGAGAGCGATTGGGAACGGTTCACGGTGGCCGACTTCAAAGACCGCTTCGACCTCAGCCGGAAGTGGGCGATCCCCCTCCTCGAGCAACTCGACTCCGAGGGCGTCACCCGGAGAGTGGGTGACGGCCGGATGATCCGATAGAACAGATCACGAGCGGCGGCCAATCTCCGCCGGTCCGGGAGAGCCTCCGCGACCAGGGACCGGCGTGGGGTCACGAGCCCGAGGTCCAGCCCAAGTTCATCGAATGGTCGGCTCCCCATTTCCCTCCTCAGGAACGCCCGAAGCAACTCTACGGGCATGCGAGGCTACTCTGAAAATAGCCCCTGAGTGGGTAGTCCTTCTCTGGTCGATCTCTCGATCGCGGAGGACCGTAGGGGCCGAGAGCGGGGCCGGAACGGGGGTTGCCTCCAAGTATTCGGCGATCCCGTGCGAAGGGAAT
>JAWVZJ010000455.1:0-2278 GCA_033722255.1 Thermoanaerobaculia bacterium
CTCGGCGAGCACGAACCAGCCGCGGGCGTGGAAGGCCTCCGCGGCGTCCGGGTGGGCCCAATCCTCGGGGGGGCGGATCTCGGGTCCCCGCTCGAGGAGGGCGGCGGCGTGACCGCCGTCGCCGACCGTGCAGTCGACGAAGAGTCCGCCCCGCTCGGGTGCGAGGAGCTCCAGGACCTCCCGACGAAGAACCGGGACGTGGCGTGCCGGGGGCATGTCAAAGATCGAAGACCCGGATCCGGCAATCGCCGCTCAACGACCGAGCGAGGGTGACCGGGGTTCCGAGCCCGTACCTCCCAATGTCAAATCCCCCTCTCGGTGAGCATGTCGAAATCCTCGACCGTGAAGGGCTCTGCATCGAGCTTCTCTGCGAACTATTCGTGGTTCCAGACCACCAGGTGATCGAGACGGCCCGCCACCACGACCTCCCCCTGGATATCCGCCGCCTCCCGGAGGATCTGGGGGAGTGTTGTGCGGCCCTGGGAGTCGAGGTCGACCTGCTGACCGAAGTAGTTCACCCGCTCCAGATACCGATCCCGAATCCTGTCGGTGGAGGGCATCTCGAGGAGGCGAGATTCGATCTCTTCCCAGACGGGCAGGGGATAGAGGAGCGCCCGGTCGCCCTGGACCGAGGTGATGAAGAGCTCGGTTCCGTACCCCTCTTCCAGTCGACGGAGGAAATGCGAAGGGATCTTCAGTCGACCCTTGTCGTCGATCTTGGCTTGGGAGCTCCCTCGAAACATCGTTCGATCCGCTTGACTCTGTAGTCAATTGACGAGGAAGTGTACCAGTCAGTTCCACTTTTGTCCACAGCGCTCAACTTTTTTCCACTTTACTCCACTGCTGCGCTCTGCGACAAACGGCCTCCGCCAGATTTCGGGAAGCGCTCGCCGGGACGATGAACGTCGGTGGTGAGCTCCGGATCCTGGCCGAGGGCTGTCTCAGCCGGTCCTCTGGCCTGGACTGTTCCCCGGGACTCGCCGGGAAGGCGTGTGCCGCTCCCTCTCCCCGTCGGAGAGCGGAGGGAGAGCTGTTGTCCGGCCGGGGCCTCCTACGAGGGGAGCCGATGGCGGGGCCAGAACTTCCCCCGTCCCGGCTGCCGGGTCGGAAGGGATCAGGCTCCGGAGGCGCCTTCGGCCGGCAGGGAGACCTCGCCGCCGTCTCCGAGCCCCTGGAATTCCCGGGCCGCCGGCGGGAGGTCGAGCTCGACGTAGGACCTCTCCTCCAGGGTCTCGAGGTATTCCGCGTACTCCACCGGGAAACGCCTCTCCTGCTCCCGGGCCGCCAGCTCGTCCCGAACCTCCTCGAAGGAGCGAACGGAGGCGTCCCGTCTCTCCACCACCTGGAGGATGTGGTGTCCGCCCCGGCCCTGGATCGGATCGCTCAAGTCCCCGGACTCCAGCGTCCAGGCCGCCTCCTCCAGGCTGGGATCCAGGTCCCCCTCCTCGACCCATCCGAGCTCGATGATCTCGCTCGTCGTCCCCTCGGCCGCAGTCCGGGCGGCCACCTCCTCGAAGGAGCCACCGGATTCGATCTCCCGTACCACGGCCCGGGCGGCCTCGGCTCGTTGCCGATCGTCTTCCACTGCATCGGCCAGGACCACGATCTCTCGCAGCTTCAGGGCCGGGGGAACCCGAAACTCGTCCCGGGTGTCCCGGTAGATCTGCCGGAGCTCCTCCTCCGGGACCTCGATCCGCTCCCGGACCTCCCGGGCCATCACCTGCTGGACGATCAGGTTCTCCCGCATCCTCTCCCGGAGATCCTGCATGGTCAAACCCTGGCTGGCCAGGGCCCGTTGCATCTCCTCCTCGGACTCCAGACCCCGCTGCTCCCGCATCTGGGCGATGGTGTCCGAAACGGCGGCCTCCGGAACCTCGATTCCGAGCTGCTCGGCCCGGGAGAGCATGAGGAGCTCCTCGTAGAGGCTTCGGATCACGTCCACGGCCACGGAGTCGAGGAGCTCGGCCCGCTCCCCTTCGTCGAGCTGCGGAGAGGAGAGGATCCTTTGTCGGCGCTCGGCCAGCCCCTCCCGGTAGTCCCCCAGGGTGGCGATCTGGTCGTTGACCCGGAGGACGATCCGGTCCACGGGCTCGGCTGCCGCGGTGGATGCTGTCAGAGTCAGGAGGAGGACGGCATACGGGAGAAGGGTCTGTCGCGCTCGGATCATGGGAATCGGCCTTGGTACTGGAAGGGGAGGTTCCTGCGGTAGACATCCACAGTGTATCGTCCCTCGGCCTCTTCGACCAGTCGTCGCTGGTAGTCGTCCGCTCGTTGCCGA
>JAWVZJ010000456.1:0-2269 GCA_033722255.1 Thermoanaerobaculia bacterium
GACCAGGGATCCTGGTTCCAGAGGAGCTGTCTCTCCTTCCACCACGGCTCGGCCCCTTCCGGAGATCACGTACAGCCACTGATCGGAGTCGGGATGCCGGTTGCCGGGCCCGCCCGTGGGTCGGCCGGGATCCAGGATCATGGTCGCGGCCTGGGAACGGCCGGACCCCCCGAGAACCCGGAAGCCCTTGGAAGGCTCGCTCGCATCGAAGTGTCGCATGGGGAACATCCTACGATCTCCGGCGAGGGAGGTGGCCTTCCGCATACGGAGTGGACCTGCTGGAGGACGCGAAACGGTCGCCGGAGAGGAGCTGTCTCGTCCGGTCGCGTCAAGAGCCGTCGGGGTTCGGCTCCTCCGGAGGCCCCGAGCTCGAGGTGGGGGCCCCGAGGGGAGGGGACACCCGCTGATAGAGAAACTCGAGCTCCCGCTCCGATCCGTCGCTCCGCCGGGTCTGAACCACCACCCGGAGCCGATTCTCCCCGAGCGTCGGAACACGATGCCCTCGAAGACCGCCTCGGTAGAGGTCACCCGAAGGAGGGGGAGGGTGACCACTTCGTCTCGCTCCTCCCATCCGGTCAGGTCGGGATGGAAGTGCTCGAGGCGCAGGGCGAAGTCGGGCTCGGCGACGGTGAAGATCTCGTAGAAGTCGACCTCCTCCTCTCGGACGATGCGGAAGGAGCCCATCATCGATCCCGCCGCCGGGGGTGCCCAGATCTCCTCCGCCGTCCCTCCCAGGGCCTCTCCCCGTCAGTGACCCACGAGCCAGTCGAACTCCTGGATCGACGGTCCGTTCGGAGCCACCTCGGGGGGCGGCTCCGGAGTCTGCGCCGAGACCGGTAGGATCGCCGAGATCAGGGCGAGAGCGGAGAGGAGCGCGATGGACGCGGTCGGCCTTTTCATCGGAGTTCCTTTCGAAGGCTCTTCGAGGATCGTCGAATGTTGCTGCCCGAGGGAGCTCTCACCGGGTGGCCAGGAGGTGATACTGCCAGAGATCCCGGTCGGAGAAGTGGAGGATGGGGTGGAGGGCCGCCAGGCCGGTCTTTCCGATGGTCTCCTCGAGGTACTCCAGCTCCCGGAACTTCTCCTCCACCTCCGGGTCGGGAGGAGGCCTGCCTCCGGCCTTCTGGAGGATCAGGATTCCCTTGGCCCGGATCGAGAGCTCGAGGCGGAGCCGGAGGAGGCAGAGCATGTCGGCGACCACGGTGGGCTCGAAATGGGTCTTCAGCGACTCGAGATACCGCCCCACCGGGCTCTCCGAGACCCGGCCCGACTGGATCATCTTCAGCAGCTCGGCGTCGGTATCGAAGCCGGTGCCGAGCCACTCCCGGGTCCGCTCCTCGCTGATCCGGAACACCTGGAAGAAGATCAGGGGAAAGGCCACCAGGAGGATCAGTGTCGAGAGGTCCGGAGCCAGGATGAAGTGATTGAAGGCGGAGTGGAGGACGACGGCGAGGATCCAACCGGGCAGGAGGACACCCGGGGCGATCTCCCCCGCCTGATCGGCCAGGGCTTTGGTGAGGATGGCCAGGCTCGCCGTCACCCCTCCGTGCATGATCGCCGTCCCGAAGCCCCGGACCATCCATACGGCCAGACCGGGCCCGTCCAGGACGGTCAGGAAGTGGAGGTTCTCCACGGTAGCGAAGCCTGCCCCGATGGCGAAGCCGGCGATGGCCGCATCCACCAGAAAGCCGACCCGACGCCGCCAGATCAGGGTCACGGCGATGGCGCCCTTGAGGAGCTCCTCCACCACGGGGGCCACATAACGGGAGAGGATCCGGGTCTCCAGCTCCCAGGTGTGGAGAGCCCACCGATTCACGAACAGGCTGGCCACGGCGACCACCGCACCCGCCAGAAGGAGCAGCAGCACCGTCCGGAACCGGATCAACCGGTAGCTGTCCAGGAGGACGAGGGCTCCGAGGAAGCAGAGGACCGGCAGGAGCCCGACCAGGAGATAGAGGAGCACGACATCTCACAGGCTATCCCAATACCAGGCGCAGTCGCGTTGCGCGTGCCGCGGGGCCACGACCCTCGCCTCGGGCGTGGGTGTGCCCCGAGACATCGACCCACGGCTTCGCCGCGGGTATCCCGCGCCGCCGCTACCCGACTCGGGTCAGAGGATCTTCAGCGAGAGCATGAACTCGTTGGAGTTGCGCCGACCCTCGGTGAAGCCGAAGGCGTAGCCGGCGGACAGCGTGAACTTCAGATGGGACAACAGTTTGATCCGCATGTCCAGCTGCGCACCGGCGGTCGCGGCCTCGGTGTGCAGGTC
>JAWVZJ010000457.1:0-2263 GCA_033722255.1 Thermoanaerobaculia bacterium
CGAACATGGCCCCCGAGTACGGGGCGACCTGCGGGATCTTTCCAGTGGATCGGGTGGCGCTGGAGTACCTGGAGCTGACCGGGCGGGACGAGGACCGGGTCGCCCTGGTCGAGAGCTACATGCGGGAGCAGGGCCTGTTTCACACCGAGGATTCTCCGGAGGCGGAGTACACCGCGGTCCTGGAGCTGGACCTGAGCACGGTGGAGCCGAGCCTGGCCGGGCCCCGGCGACCCCAGGACCGAATCTTCCTCGGAGACCTTCCCCGGTCCTTCGAGCGGGATCTGGAGGACCTCATGGTCCAGAACTCCCGGCCCTCGGCGGAGCTCACCACCCTCGGACGATGGGAGAAGGAGGGAGGCGACGAGGAGGCCGTGGCGGTCCAGGAGCCGGCCACGGAGGAGGGAGTCGAGGTCACCTACCGGGACGAGACCTTCCGGTTGGACCACGGCTCGGTGGTGATCGCCGCCATCACCAGCTGCACCAACACCTCCAACCCGTCGGTGATGGTGGGCGCGGGCCTTCTGGCGAAGAAGGCCGCGGAGCGGGGGCTGGGGACCAGGCCCTGGGTCAAGACGTCGCTGGCCCCCGGCTCCAAGGTGGTCACCGACTATCTGAAGGAGGCGGGGCTCATGCCCTACCTGGAGGAGCTCGGTTTCCATCTGGTCGGGTACGGATGCACGACCTGCATCGGAAACAGCGGACCCCTGCCCGAGCCGATCGGCGAGGGGGTGGAGAAGGGGAACCTCGTGGTCGCCTCCGTGCTCTCCGGAAACCGGAACTTCGAGGGCCGGATCCACTCCGACGTCCGGGCCAACTACCTGGCTTCTCCGCCCCTCGTGGTCGCCTACGCCCTGGCCGGAGACGTCACGGTGAATCTCTACGAGGATCCCCTGGGCCGGGACGAGGACGGGGAGCCGGTCTACCTGAGGGAGATCTGGCCCTCCCAGGAGGAGATCGACGCCACGGTCCGGAAGGCCCTCCGATCCGAGATGTTCGAGGAGGAGTACGCCGACGTGTTCGAGGGAGACGAGAGCTGGAAGGGGCTCGAGATCCCCGAGGGGGACACCTTCGACTGGGACGAGGAGTCGACCTACGTCAAGCAGCCGCCCTTCTTCGTCGGGATGTCCCGGGAGACCCCGGAAGTGGGGGATCTGGAGGGCGTCCGGGCCCTGGTGGTGGTCGGGGACAGTGTCACCACGGACCACATCTCGCCCGCCGGTGCCATCGATCCGAAGAGCCCGGCGGGGGAGTATCTCCTGGAACGGGACGTGGCGCCCCGGGACTTCAACTCCTACGGCTCCCGTCGGGGGAACCACGAGGTCATGATGCGGGGGACCTTCGCCAACGTGCGGCTCCGGAATCGCCTCGTGGACCGGGAAGGGGGATACACGGTGCACCTCCCGGGCGGCGAGGAGACGACCATCTTCGACGCGGCCAGGAGGTACTCCGAGGAGGGAGTTCCCCTGATGATCCTGGCCGGCAAGGAGTACGGCACCGGATCGTCCCGGGACTGGGCGGCCAAGGGCCCCGCTCTCCTGGGTGTGAAGGTTGTCATCGCCGAGAGCTATGAGCGGATTCATCGCTCCAACCTGATCGGGATGGGGGTCCTGCCCCTGGAGTTCCTCCCAGGAGACACGGTCGACAGTCTGGGTTTGACCGGTCACGAGACGTACCGGCTCGAGGGTCTGGTGGAGTCCCTGGGGGAGGGACGGTCTGCCACAGGGTTCGACGTGACCGTCCTGGCCGAGCGTCCCCATGGTGGGGAGGTGGAGTTCGAGGCCCGTGCCCGGCTGGACACTCCCCAGGAGGTAGAGTACTACCGCCACGGGGGAATCCTGCACTACGTGCTGCGCCAGCTCTGGTAGAGCTTGCCCTCCGGATTCCCCGGGGTGTCTCCCGGGACTCCGTCCGGATGATCTCGGCAGAGCTCGAGGCCGGATCAGATCGCCGCCCCGAGGGGATCCTGAGCGCAGCTCGCCCTCGTCGGGACCCGGAACTCGGCGAGTCGATGCAGGGAGGTCGGTGAGGAGGCGAGACGCAGCCAGGGGGAATGGATCGCAGAGGGTCAACGGACCCATGGTGGAGTGTGCCGAGGCCGGAGTAATGCCCCATGGTCCCGTGCGTGGTCGCCGCCGAGGCTTCGCCGAGGTGGTGTCTGGCTTCGAGCACGGCGACGGGTGTCCGCGGGGGTGACGAGACGAAGAGGGAACCCTGCTCGAGGGACAGAACCGGGTTCTGGCCCGATCGTCGGAATAGTTCCTCC
>JAWVZJ010000458.1:0-2253 GCA_033722255.1 Thermoanaerobaculia bacterium
CCACCCCATCTCGATCAACTGTCGGAGCACCGGGGCCTCTCCGTGCGGATGTCGTCTCCGCCTCGTCAAGGCGCCCGGACCGAAGCCCGGGCCAGGACCGTGGCGGACAGGTCGGAGAGGGTCCGATAGTAGCGGACGAAGCGCCGGGTCTCGGGCGCTTCGTACTCGTCGAGATTCATCGCCCATCGGAAGGCGATCGGCTGGTACCAGAGCTCCGCTTCCACCGTCATCGGGTCGGATCGACCCCGGAGATCCATCCGGTACCGCAACCGGTCCGTGCCTCCGACGAAGGTGGCGTCTCGGGCCGCCGCTCCCCGGACGGCGATGTCCGGGTCCGCGGTGCTCTTCTCGAAGCCCCGGGGCAGAAGACGATTGTCCTTGGCGTATCCGGTACCCGTCAACAGCCCGGTGGTGACCTCCCCCTCCGGGCCCTCCAGGATCGCCTCGTAGATCTGGACCTCCTCGGGAGAGGTGATCTCGTCGTAGTGGGGCTCGTAGAGCTCCGGATCCTCGTCGTTGTCGTTGCCGGCGACGGCCCCGGTCGGGCGGAAGGCCCCGGACTCGAAGACGGTCCGGCCCTCGCCGTCCCTCACCACCAGGCGGATCCAGGCGCGTCGGGAGGGATACGCGGAGGGCAGCTTGTGCCCGGCCAGATTCTCGACCCGGACTTCGACGACGAGAGCCTCCCGGCTCCTGTCCACCACCTCCACCTCCAGCCGGCCGCTGCGGGCGGCCAGATGCTCCAGGGTCCGGGAGGCCATGAGATCGAGCTCCTGGGCAGGAGTGACCACGCCGAGCTCGGCCCGGAACCGGTTGAAGATCCTGGGCATGAAGAAGTTCCCTCCCCGGAACACGTGCCGAGACAGCCCCTCGCGGGCCTCGCCGACCACCGAGCTGATCGGGGTCGGCTCCTCGACCCGGGGCATGTGGCAGGACTGGCAGGAGCGCTCCTCTCCGGGATAGGCGCTGTGGGACCACTCGCGATAGGGCATCTGCTCCGGGAGCTCGCCGATCTCCTCGCCCCCCGGACCCAGGGCGTGGGTGTAGAGGGTGTGGCAGGGGGCACAGAGCTCCGAGGTCTGGACGTGGGATGCCTGCCGGGGCTCGAAGCCGGTGGCGGAGCTCATGACCCGGGACCTCCCCGGATCCACCTGGAATGGCCCGTACACGGGTCGGGTGACCGCCCCGGCCGGTGCCACCACGAATCCCCCGGTGAAGCTCTCCTCCTCCCCCAGCCCCTCGGCCTGGATCTGGTGACAGACGGAGCAGGAGGTGCCGTCCGCGGCGAGAAGCCCCAGGGGGTCCACCTGGTCCGCGATCGGGAGATGCCGGAAGACCTCGCCCTCTCCCCCGGCGGCCCGGCTTGTGAACCGAGCCATGGGCATGTGACAGGTGGAGCACTTGTCCTCGATGGCGGCCCGGGCCTCCGGGTGATCGAGAATCTCCCGACGGACCGCCGCCTGCCAGTAGGGATCCCGGGCCGCGTTCGCCATCATCGAGGAACGCCAGTCGATCCCGATGGAGACGTCTTCGCCCCGGGAGGTGGTGAGGCCGTTGTGACAGGCCAGGCAGCGGTCGGAGGCGACGAAGAGGGCCCCCTCCGCGGCGTGGGTCGCGATCAGGTCCTGGACGCCCGCCGGCGTCTGGGTCCCTCCGGGGAGGGGACCGAGGATCAGACCCGCCACCACCAGGAGCGCGATCCAGCCACACCCCGTCTCGGAACGATCGAACCCACTGTCACCAACCCTCAAAGAAGCCTCCGTCGAACCAGTCCCAGAGTAGATAGAACAGCACTTCCTCGACCTCGTCGGAACCGTCCAGGGGTAGTCGAACCCCGAGGTTCGCCCGGACGTGCTGCCTTTGGTTCAGGCTGACCTGGAGCTCCGGCACGAGATCCCAGTGAACCGACGCCCCCGAGGTCAGCTCCCGGGCTCCCAGAAGCTCGACCATCGGCGACCAGGTCCGCCCGAAGCGGCCCTCGGTGAAGGTCTTCCCTACCGCGCTCCGAAGCAGGGCCTCGTCCTCGGCGTCCCCGGACTCCAGGGGCAGCTCGAAGCCTCCCTGGAGGTGCACGAAGGCGTCCCCGGGGAGGATCTGGCCGTAGACCAGGAACGGCTCGAAGATCGTCGTTCCGCTTCCGAAGCCCTCCTCCTCGTTGCCCGTCGGGAGCTTCACTTCCCCGATGGCACTCAGGATCCGTCCGGAATCCAGATCGTGGTGAAGGACCCTCTTCACCGCCACGCCCAGATCCCC
>JAWVZJ010000459.1:0-2252 GCA_033722255.1 Thermoanaerobaculia bacterium
GCTCGAGGTGGAGGCCGCGGGCGTCGACATCGCCACCGGCGCCGCCCACAAGTGGCTTCTGGGACCGGAGGGGATCGGCCTCCTCTACGTCTCGGACCGGGTGGTGGAACGCCTCCGGCCGGTCCTGACCGGCTGGCGCTCGGTCCGGGGGCTCTACGACTGGACCGCCCTCGACCTGACCTGGAACGAGGGCGCCCTCCGCTTCGAGCCCGGGACCCTCAACGTCTACGGTCTCGCCGCTCTGGAGAGGAGCCTCGAGATGCTCCTGGAGGTCGGACCCCGACGGATCGAGAACCGGATCCTCGAGCTGGCCGACCGGGTGGCCGGGAGTCTCTCCGATCGGGGCTGGCGAGTCCTCTCCTCTCGGGTGCCCGGGGAAAAGTCGGGCATCGTCTCCGCCGTCCATCCCTCCCGAAAGGCGGAGGAGGTGGCGGAGTCGCTGGCCGAGGAGGGGGTGATCGTCGCCCACCGGGCGGGGAGGATCCGGATCTCTCCCCACTTCTACAACACCGAAGACGAGGTGGAGAGGCTCCTGAGCCTCCTGTAGAGGGAGCCCCCGCCGTGCCGGAGCTCGATCGCGCCCGATTTCGCACTGTCCGGCGGTTCTTCCGGCGGGTGATCCTCCACCTCCTCCTCTTCGACCTCCTCCTCCCGCGGATCGGTCTCGGGCGGATCCGGCCCGACCCCCTCCCGCGGTGGCAGGAGCTGGCCCGGGAGTTCCGGGAAATGGCCTCCGAGCTCGGGGGGTTCCTGATCAAGCTGGGCCAGGTCCTCTCCACCCGGGTCGATCTCCTCCCCCGGGAGGTGACCGGGGAGCTGACCCGCCTTCAGGACGAGGTCACCCCGGTTCCGTTCGCCGCCATTCGCCGAGGCATCGCCGATGAGCTCGGCGACCCCGACGAGCTCTTCCGCCGGATCGAGGAGAAGCCCCTGGGATCGGCCTCCCTGGCCCAGGCCCATCGGGCGGTCCGACCCGACGGGGACACGGTGGTGGTCAAGGTCCTCCGGCCCGGAATCGAGACCGTGGTGGCCACCGACCTGGCCGCCGTGACCTACGCCGGTCGCTGGCTGAAACGGTGGCGGGCCGTGGCCCGCCGGGTGGACGTGGACCGGCTGATCGAGGAGCTCCGGACGGTCACGGAGCGGGAGCTCGACCTGGAGCAGGAGGCGGCCCACGCCCGGCGGTTCGCTGAGATCTTCGCCGGTGACGAACGGGTGTCGATCCCCACCGTGGATCCCGACCGGAGCAGCCGACGAGTGCTGACATCGGAGGACGTCTCCGGGATCAAGGTGGACGACCTGGAGGCCCTGGAGGCGGCGGGCGTGGATCCCGGCGAGGTCGCGGACCGTCTGTACGGGATCTACCTGGAGCAGGTCTTCGAGCACTTCTTCGTCCACGCCGATCCCCATCCGGGGAACCTCTTCGTCCGGCCCCTGGAGCGGGCCGACGACGAGGAAGGCGAAGAGGGGAACGGGGGACGGGCGTTCCGCCTCGCCTTCGTGGACTTCGGCATGGTGGCCGAGATCCCTCCCCGACTCCGCTCGGCGCTCCGGGACTATCTGATCGCCCTGGGTACCCGGGACGCGCGCCGGATGGTGGAGAGCTATCGGGAGGCCGGCCTCCTCCTGCCGGGAGCCGATCTCCGACGGTTGGAGGAGGCCCACGAGGCCCTCTTCCAGGAGCTCTGGGGCCTGACGGTGGGGGAGCTGGGTCCCGGGGCCACCCTCCAGCGTCTCCGGGGCTTCTTCCGGGAGTACCGGGACCTGGTCCGGGAGGCCCCCTTCCAGTTCCCGGTGGATCTCCTCTTCGCCGGCCGGGCAGTGGGGATCCTGGCCGGGATCGCCACCCGTCTCGACCCCGATTTCGAGCCCTGGAGCGCCACCCGACCCTACGCGGAGCGTGCCGCCCGGGCCCGGCTCTTCGTGGGCCCCCGGCAGGCGGCCCGGCAGGTCCTGGAGCAGACCGGGGCCCTCCTCCGGATCCCCCGGGAGCTCGACCGGATCCTGCCCCTGTTGCGCCGGGGATCCCTGACGCTGCGCTCCTCCCTGGCGCCGGACGCCCGGGAGCGCCTCCAGGCGATCGAGACTCAGGTCCGGAGCCTGAAATGGACCGTTGCGGGAGTGGGCTTGATCCTCACCGGAGTCCTTCTACGGCAGGAGCTCGAGCCGGCGGCCTGGACGATGGGGCTCGCGGGGGGCCTGGCCCTCCTCCGGGGGCTCTGGCCCTGAGAGGCCGACAGCTCGTGCCCGAA
>JAWVZJ010000460.1:0-2226 GCA_033722255.1 Thermoanaerobaculia bacterium
CTCCGGTCACCAGGACCGTGGCCGGAGTCGGCGCCGCCTTCTCCAGGGTCTCCCGGAGCCGACGCATGGCCGGGGAGTCGCCGATCAACCGGTCGGGCTCCCGGGTCAGGTTCCGGTTCTCCTGCTCCAGGCGGTACCGCTCGACCGCATTTTTCAGGGTCAGCAGGACCCTTTCCCGCTGGAGGGGCTTCTCGAAGAAGTCGTACGCGCCCTCCTTCGTGGCCTCCACCGCGGTGGCGACGTCGGCGTGGCCACTGATGACGAGCACCGGCATCTCGTAGCCCTGGCTCTTGAGGCTCCGCAACACCTCCAGACCGTCCATCTCCGGCATCTTGATGTCCAGGAGGAGGGCGTCGGGAGCCCGGGAGGCCACCTTCGTCAGGGCCTCTCCCCCGCTCCGGGCCTCCTCGACGTCGTACCCCTCGTACTCCAGGATCATGCGCAGGCTCTCCCGGATCGAGGCCTCGTCGTCGACGACCAGGACCGTTCCCTCGGCGTCTCCCGCACCGTTCTCACTCACCTGAATCCTCCTTCATGACCTTCATGGCGTCTCTACGGCTTCTCTACGAAGGCGAAGAATCCCGAGGCGCGACCCGTCCGGGGATCGAAGCGCCGCACGTAGAGCCGGAGGGTCGATCCGCTCGGAGCCCCGCGGATCGCGGACTCGAAGCTCGAGGTGTCCGTCACCGGCTCACCCTCCACCTCCACCACCAGGTCTCCGGGGCGGATCCGCTCCTCCACCAGGGGGCTGCGGGGATCCACGTCCTGGATCCACACCCCCTCCACGTCGGAGGGGATCCCGTGGGCGTCCCGGAGAGCCGGGGTCAGGTCCCGGTAGCCGAGCCCGAGCCATTCGATTCCCGGCACGCTGGGGCTCCCGGGCCGCCGCGATGTCTCCTGGGAATGCGGCCGTTCCGCCAGTCGGACTCTCCTCTCCACGACTCGCCCCTCCCGGATCAGCTCCAGGGCGATCTCGGTGCCCGGTTTCCGGGTCGCGACGTATTCGATCAGGCTCCGGGTGCTCTCCACGGGGCGATCGTCGATCCGCCGGATCACGTCCCCGTGGCGCAGCCCGGCTCGGGCCGCCGGAGTCTCGGGCACGACATCCAGCACCAGGACCCCCTCCTCGGAGTCGAGCTGGAAGGCCCGGCGGCTCTCGAAATCCACGTCCTCGATCTCCACCCCCAGGTAGCCCCTCCGGACCCGCCCCTCGGTCTCGAGCTGGGGGAGGACGTTCCGCAGGGTGCTGACGGGGACTGCGAAGCCGATGTTCTCCGCCCCCCAGTCGATCGCCGTGGCCACCCCCACCACCCGACCCTGGAGATCGACCATCGGACCCCCGGAGTTCCCGAAGTTGATCGCCGCGTCGGTCTGTACGAAGTTCTCGAAGGACGGCTCCATGATGCCCAGGGTCCTGCCGGTGGCGCTCACCACGCCCACCGTCACCGTCCGCCCCAGACGGAGGGGATTCCCGATCACCATGACCCAGTCCCCGACGCGGAGATCCTGCATCTGTCCCAGGGCCAGGAAGGGGAGCTCGGAGTCGATCTCGAGCTGGAGGAGGGCGATGTCCGTCTCCGGATCCGATCCCCGGATCACCGCCGGCACCTCCCGTCCATCGGCCAGGGTCACCGTGAGCTCGGAGGCGTCCTCCACCACGTGATGGTTGGTCACCACGAGGCCGTCGGCCCGGACCACGAAACCGCTCCCACCCGCCACCTGCCGTCGCTCCACGGCCGAGTCTTCCCCATCGTCCTCCTCTCCCGGGTGGAAGAAGTCGAAGAAGGGCCGAAGCCCGCCGCGGGCGTCTCCCCCGGAGTAGCTCACCGAGTGGATCGTGACCACCGCCGGGGCCACCGCCTCGGCCAGCTCGGCGAAGCTGGCAGGCGCTCCGAGGGGGGATCCCTCGGTCCTCCCCTCGGCGGACGAGGGTTCCGGGGGAGAGACCTCCACCGCTCCCGCGGCGGACGATCCGATCCGGGGAACCGCGTCGTCCTCCGCCCCCGGCGACCAGCCGAGGACCACGGCCAGAGCCACGCCCAGGACCACGCCCACCGCGACGCCGAGGGCCACGAGCAGAGGTCCCCGTCCCTTTCGAATCGCTTCGTTCATCGTCGTCTCCCGGAGTGATTCCGGCCGAACGCCGGGGGTCCCGGGCGATCCCACGATACCAGCAAACACTCTTCCGGAGTACGGACACCGAAGCTCGTCGGGCAGGAGGGAGGC
>JAWVZJ010000461.1:0-2211 GCA_033722255.1 Thermoanaerobaculia bacterium
CCTGACGTGCTCCTCCCGATGCAGCAGGGGAAGGTAGGGATGCGTGGCCGCCGAGCTCGAGAGCTCGATCGCATCCACCTCGTTCAGGGAGCGGAGGGCTCCGAGGAGATCTCCTCCGAGCTCCCGCCAGAGCTCGGCCAAGGCCTCGAGCTGCCGCTCCCACCACCGGCCGAGCGGGTGGATCCGGGCCAGGTCCGCGGCAGCGGTGCGTCGGGCCTTCAGATCCCGCTCCATCGCTGGCGGGAACTGGGGATCCGCCAGTTGGGCGGCCAGGACCGGGGTGATGGAGAAGGCCAGCAGGTCCCGGTGGCCGGCCGCCGTCAGGCGTCGCAGGGATCGCAGGAGGGGAAGGTAACAGTGGAGCGCGGCCTCGGTGAGCCACTCCTCTCCGTGGGGCCAGCGCCCGTGGCCCAGGACCCAGGGGAGGTGGGCGTGGAGGACGAAGGCGACACGCCGTCGACCGGAGGCGGTGGAGGGAGTCCGGGCGGACGTCGCGGGCTCCGCATCGGCCAGGGACCCCGGAGGATGGGGCCGGGGAGAGGCGCTCTCGGAGTCCCGCTCGGATCTTGGTGGGCTGTCCGAAGCTCCGACCGGCTTCCGGGGCGCTGCCTGCGGGGGAGCGGGTCGAGAAGGAGGTCCGCCGGATTCCAGGGGGTGCCGATGCTCCGGGCGGAAATCCGTGAAGGGGTCGGGGTCTTCGGTGGCCTCCAGGCGGAAGGATCCCTCTTCGGGTTCCTCGGGACCGGTGTCGGAGGAGGGGGAGTCGTCACCCCCCTCGACCCAGTGGCGCCACCTCCGGACGGTCCGGACGGTCAAACCCAGCTCCCGGGCGGACCTCTCCACGTCTCCTCCGAGCTCCCGGACCCGGGCTGCGATCTCGAGACGGGCCTCGCTCCGGGTCTCCGGATCCGGATGGCGCAGTCTCCGCCGAAGCTCCGAGGACGGATCCGGGGCCAATGCTCAGATCTCCGCCGCCTGGAGGGGCAGAGGAGCCAGGTTCGAGGGATTCTTGTTCAGTTTCGCGGCCAGCGCCTCGGCCAGCTGCCGCTGCTGGGCTTCCAGGGCCTCTTCGTCCTCCAGGGCCACCCAACCGCCGGCCGTCATGCCGTGACCTCCGCCCCGGCCCGCGCCCCGGACCAGCTTCCGCATGATGTTCCCGGCGTCGGCCCGGGGATTCGTGGTCCGGACGGAGAGATGGATCCGGTCCTCGAATCGACCCGTACACAGAGACCAGGTCTTGCCCTCGAGCCGCAACAGGAGATCCGCGATCTCGGGCACGATGTCCGGCTGGGCCACTGTTCCCAGGTGGGAGACGATCAGTGTGTCCACCGTCTCCAGGCGCTCCAGGGCCTCGTGGAGGGTCTTGAAGTACGTGAGGGGCAATCGCGGGTGCTGGATCTTCGCCAGCTGGGGCTTGTTCACGTCGGGATACAGGAGGTCGTAGACCGCCCGATCGGGTCCCGACGACTCGCGACCGAAGTCCCGAGTCTCGGCCCGGATGGCGTAGACCAACGCGGTGACGTCCGAGCCCGTCATCTTCGCGCCGCTGGCCAGGAGGTACTCCGCCACCATCGTCGCCGTGGCTCCGTACTCGGGACGGACGTCGGCGAAAGAAGCCTCCCTCGTCGCCTTGCGCTCCGGATGATGATCCAGGACCAGGTCGGGGACGATCTCGTCGGGGAGCTGGTTGTTTCCGGTCCGGGGCTGGGTGTCGACGAGGGCGAAGTGGACGTAGTTGTCCAGGTTGAGGTACCGCAGGTGGCTCATCTTCAGCTTCAGGGTCCGGACCATCTCCCGGTTCTCCGCCCTGCCGATGATGCCGCCGTATCCGATGGTGACCTTGAAGCCGAAGGCCTTGCGGAGGAGGATCGACATTCCGTGGGCGGAGGCGATGGCGTCGGGGTCCGGGTTGTCGTGGGTCAGCACCAGCCAGCGCCCCTCGTGCCGGTCCTCGAGGAACCCGGCCAGCCGCTCCAGGCTCGCTTCTCGCTCCTCTCGGTTCACGAGGCGTCCCCGTTCGGTCCGTTCGGAAAGTCGTCGGGGAAGATCTTCCCCGGGTTGAGGAGGCCCCGGGGATCGAAGACCGACTTGAGCTCCCGCATCAGCTCGAGGGCCACGGCTCCGACGGCTGTCCCCAGAAACCGGCGTTGGGTGAAGCCGACGCCGTGCTCGCCGGTGATCGTTCCTCCCAGTGCCACGATCTCCTCGAAG
>JAWVZJ010000462.1:0-2200 GCA_033722255.1 Thermoanaerobaculia bacterium
GGAGCCAACCTCCGGATCCGACTCAGGGCCTTCTCCGCGATCTCGGTCCTGCCCAGCCTGGAGGCCGCGTCCGCCAGTCCGATCTGCGCCGGAACGAGGTCGGGCCAGCGCTCCGCCGCCCGGTGGTAGAGCCGGAAGGCCTCGATCCAGCGCCCCAGTCCCTCGTACAGCACCCCGAGGGCCACGTAGGCCCGGGGGTCCCGGACCTCCCGCCGCAGGACCTCCTCCATGTTCGTCGCCGCCTCCTCGTATCGCCCCAGGGCCACAAGAGCCTGGGCCCGGAGACTGTAGGGCAGAGCCATCTGCGGTGCCGCCTCCACGGCCCTCTCGGCCTCCTCCAGAGCCCGATCGGGCCGGTCTCTCTCCAGCTCCAGGGACGCCAGGACCGTCCGGGTCTCCCAGCCTCCACCCGCCTCCAGGGCCCGCTGCAGGACCTCCCGGGCTTCGTCGAGCTCTCCCCGGTCCAGATGGGATCGGGCGAGATTGTTCAAGACCGTCACGTTCCCCGGGTGGTCCCGGAGCGCCTCCCGGAGGATCCGCATCCCCTCCTCGAGGCGACCGGCCCGGCGGAGTGTTTCGGCCCTGTCGATTCGACCCGGGAGGCTCACGGCGTACCGCTGGAGTCGATCGGCCTGGGGGCCGGGGAGGAGCCGAACCTCCGAGGCCGCTCCCCGTAGGAGATCCCGCCGGGCGTTCTCCTCCTCGCCCAGAACGCTCTGGAGCACTCCCAGTCGGTATCGGGCTCCGGCATGATCCGGCTCCAGGATCAGGGCCCGGTCCAACAGAGGGCGGGCCTCCTTCGGCCGACCGGAACGGAGCAGGGCTTCGGCCGCTCCGACGAAGCCGGCGGCCCTGTCCGGTGCCCGGTCCTGCACCCGGCGGAACGCCTCCAGGGCGCCGTCGAAGTCCCCGAGCTCCAGTCGGATCAGCCCGAGCCGCTGCTGGGCGGCCGGGAACGCGGCGGCTTCCGGGGGGATCTCCTCCAGGAGACGGGCCGCCCCTTCGACGTCTCCGGTCTCCAGGGTCGTGACGGCGTAGTGGTATCGCAAGTCGTGGTTGTCGGAGTCCAGGATCAGGGCCTGGGCGAAGCTCGATCGCGCTTCCTCCCACAACCCGTTCGCTTCGTGGGCGAGGCCGAGATCGGCCCAGAGATCGGGGTTCCCCGGCTCCTCCTCCACCGCCGTGGCCTTGCCCTCCACCAGTCGCTGGACGGCGGGACCCAGCCCCTCGATCCCAGCGGGAAGAGGCACCGACGGATCGGAGGCGGGTCGGAGCGCCCACCAGGCCGCTGCGGTCAGCCCCAACGCGGCGAAGACGACGAGGGCGCCGCTCCCGATCCGGCGACGGAGGACCTCTCTCCGGACTCCGTCCGGGGAATTCCCTCCCGGGCTGTTCTCTCGTCCTCCCACGGCGGAGGAGATCTTACCGATCTCCCGCCCTCCTCCGGGCACCGTGGGCCAGCCGGGTCCCAGGGATCAAGAGCCTCCCGGGGCGCCAGGAAGGATCCCGAGGATCAGCCGGGTCCAACCAACGGAGATCGAGCTCCGGATACCTTCTTCCCGGAGCTGTCCCCGGTTCTATAGATCGCGGTTCCGTCGGCCCCCTTCTGGGCCTGGGCCATGCACTACCGCGCCTTGTCCGCTCCGTTCGCCGGTCCCCGAGATCTCCGGATCGTACGCTGTCGGGAGGTACGGGTATCGGCCCCTTTCTGGTCGGCCGGGCAACGGACATCCCAACCGTGAGCCCCTCAGCGCCGGGGTCGGGCCTCGTTGACCGTCAGATTCCGACCCTCCATGGAGGCTCCGTCCAGGGCGCTGATGGCCGCCTCGGCGTCTTCCTCGGGCATGTCCACGAATCCGAATCCGCGGGGCCGACCGGTATGGCGATCCATGATGATGTCCACACCCTGCACCTCTCCGTGCTCGGAGAAGAGCTCTCGGACATCGTCTTCACTGGCGCTGAAAGGCAAATTTCCTACGTAGATTCTCTTCATCGGGTTTCTCTCCTGTTTTCGAGGCCCTCGGACCGTAGCCGTCGGCATCGTTCTCTCGTAGCGATCTCCCCGTGGAGACCTTTCGGCGCGGACGGAAGGCTCGGAAGAGAAGCCCGAAACTACACCGGCAAGCTCTGAAGGAATCTCGGAACGCTGGCGCACCACCGGAGGCGGAACTTCCGCTCGCGCTCCGGGTACTATACACGA
>JAWVZJ010000463.1:0-2189 GCA_033722255.1 Thermoanaerobaculia bacterium
GCGGTCATGGGCTCCCGGGCCTCCATCGCCGGGGGTGAGACGATCTCGGGCCCCCTCAAGGAGTCGGGCGTCTTTCCGCCCATGGTGGTGCAGATGATCAACGTGGGTGAGCAGACCGGTGGCCTCGACGAGATGCTCTCCAAGATCGCCGACTTCTACGACGGAGAGGTGGACGCGGCGGTCGAGGCCCTGCTGGCGGCCATGGAGCCCATCATGATCGTCGTCCTCGGGGTGATCGTGGGTGGTATGATCGTGGCCATGTACCTGCCCATCTTCGACATGATCAACGCGGTCCAGTAGCGGAAGGCTCTTCGCTGCAGGAAACAGGGGGCGCTCCCGGGAGTCCGGGGGCGCCCCTTTTCGTTCGTATGGGGCGCCGGGACTCCCTCTTTCGATGATCAGGGTGGGTGGGAAGGCCGGCGGGTCCTCGCCTTCCGGGGTCGCTCGCCCGCTGTCCGGAGGTCCTCGCTCGGGGGCTCGCTTACGGCGCGTCGCCGCGGAGTCGCTCCTTCGGCTTACTTTTTCCTCTGCTCCTTACCGACTCCCCTCCAGGCGAAGACCCGCCGGCCTTCCCTCGACCCGTCGGGTGGAGGGAGGCCCGGCGCTCGACCGAACGGGCCGAGCAGAAATCCTTGCAGGTCAGTAGGAAAGGACGTGGAGGCCCGGAATTCGCTCGAAGTCGGCGGTATTGCGAGTCACCAGGGGGGCGTCGTCGACCCGGGCCGCGGTGCCGATCAGAAGATCGAAGGCGGGGATCGAGTCGCCTCGCCTGCGCAGCTCGGCGAAGAGCTCCCCGTACATCGGTGCGAACCGTTCGTCTGGATGGGCGACGGTGACTCCCCGGAGGAGGCTGTCCACGGCCCGGCGCTCCCGAGCGGGTTCGCTGGCACACTCCGCACCGGCCCAGAGCTCGCAGCTTACGTGTACGGACACGGCGAGAGGCTGATCTCGACGCCCGGCCAGGAACGCATGGGCCGGCCCGAGGAGAGACGGATCGTCCGGGTATGGGTCCCCACCTCGGCGCTCTTCGCGGAGGAGATCCACCAGTAGGGTCGTGTCGAGGTGAATCACCGGCCGCGGCCGCGGGCTCAGAGCTCGGCGGATCGAGCGAGGGCTTTCTTCCGACCTTCTACGATTCTCTCGATCGCGTCGAGAGTCTCGTGTTCGACTCTCACATCCCTCGCCGCACTCAGAAGCGTCTCTCCAGTGGCGTCCCCCCGAAAGTGCTCCTTGATCACGTCGGAGAAGGACTGTCCGCGCCGCTTCCGCCGGCGCAGCGCCTCATAGGCCTCGAGATCGACGGAGATGGTCTTGGTAGGCATGTATCATGCATACACAGACGATACACAGAAATCAAGGGCGTTGGACTGCTCGGAAAGCCATGCTCCGCAGGCCCCTTCGGATCCGATAAATCCACCTTACTTATCGCTCATTCGGGGGGATGGACGGGGGCGTCCGCCTCTCACCGAATAATCCCCTTGCACCCGTACCCAGGTACAGCCCTTACAATGTGAACATGAACAGACCAGAACACTTCTCGACCGGGCAGCTCGCCGAGAAGGCCGACGTCGGCGTCCAGACCGTCCGGTACTACGAGCGGCGGGGCCTTCTTCCCCCACCGCCGAGAACGGAAGGAGGCCACCGGAAGTATGGTCCGGACGACCTTCGCCGACTCAGGTTCATCCGGCGAGCCCAGGATCTCGGCTTCCAGCTGGACGAGATCAAGGAGCTCCTCGATCTCCGGGTGGTCGAGGGTGAGCCCTGTGAGAGAGTCGGCGAGCGGGCCGACCAGGTGATCGACCGCATCGATGAGCGTCTCGAAGATCTCGAGCGCATGCGCCGGGCGCTGGTGGAGCTGCGGCTGGCCTGCGAGCGAGCCGAGCCCACCGATCCCTGCCCCATTCTCGGATCACTGGAGGGCCCACCATGAGCCGGAGCTCCGTGGAGATCGTGTACTTTTCCGGGTGTCCCCACGCCGATCAGGCCCGACGGATCGTTCGGAGAGCGCTCGAGATCACGGGACGCCCGTCCAACTGGTCGGAGTGGGATCAGGCGTCGAACACCGTCCCGACCCGGTACCGGGGTCTGCCGTCGCCGACGGTCCTGGTGGACGGGGAAGACGTAGCCGGGCCGGCGCCTTCGACGGAAGGGAGCTTCTCCTGCCGGGCCGGAGGCGCCCCGGAGGTGGA
>JAWVZJ010000464.1:0-2182 GCA_033722255.1 Thermoanaerobaculia bacterium
CGGGATCGGCGCCATGCCCGGGGGGGTGAGGATCTTCGGCTTTCTCTTCTTCCTGCTCCTGCTGATGGCGGGGCTCTCGTCGTCCATCTCCCTGGTGGAGGCCCTGTCGTCGGCGGTGATCGACAAGTTCCGGTGGAGCCGTCGCCGGACCCTGACCATCGCCTGTGGAGTGGGAATCGTGGGCAGCACCTGCTTCGCCCTGCCCCAGGTGATCGACCCGGGGCTGGCCAGCAACGGCACCCTGGGGCTGACGCTCCTGGACCTGATCGATCACTGGGCCTTCAGCTACGGGCTCCTGATGGTGGGGCTCTTCGAGTGTCTGATCATCGGGTGGATGCTCCCCGCAAGCCGGCTCCGGGAGCTCATCAACGCCAAGAGCCGGTTCCGGTTCCCGGTGGCCTTCGACTGGCTGATCAAGCTGGTCATCCCCCTCTGCCTGCTGACGATCCTCGTCAGCTCCCTCTGGAGCGAGCTCGCCGACACCTTCTACGGGACCGACTACGCCCTGGGCCCCGCGGAATGGCTTCCCATCGCCGCCGTCCTCTTCTGGCTCGGGTCCACCACCCTGGGAGCTTGGTGGCTCACGAGCCGGCCCGGAGCCGAGGTCGCCACCGAGCCCCATGCCGCATCGGAGGCCGCCCATGCTTCGTGAGATCCTGGCTCGCGGGATCCCGAGAGGAGTCCCGACTCTCCTCCTCGCGCTCCTCCTGGTCCCGACCGTGGCATTCGGACTCGAGATCCACCTCGACGAGGAGTATCCGCTGAGGGACGAACCGGTGGAGATCTCCCTGACGGGCGAGGGTGTCGAGGAAGCCCGGGTGCTCCGGGTCACCTACCGCCCCAACAGCCAGACCCATCACGAGGAGGAGATCCCGTTCTCCGGACGGCGTGTCGAGTGGACGCCCGAGGACGCCGGGGTCGTCCGCCTGGAGATCCTGGGGTCCGCCGGAACCGAAGCCGGGACCGAAGGCTCCCCGCCGGTGCTGGCCACCCACCGGGTCTCGGTGCGTTTCGGGAGCTTTCCTCCCCGGGGCCTGGCGGTGATGCTCATGGCGGCGGCATTCCTCTTCGGAGGCGCCACCTTCGGCTTCGTTATGCTCCTGGGAACGGAGAAGGCTCCTCCGGAGGAGGAGGCCGAGCCGCCCTCCACCTGAGTCGGTCCGGCCTCCGGAGGACCGGGACCGGGGGAGGCTCGCGACGCGAGACATCCCGCGAGGAAGTCCAGGCTCCTATTCGCTCCCCCAGACCTTCCAGGCCATCCAGAGGTTCCCGAAGAAGGCGACGCTGGCCAGAACCAGGAGGGGATCGACGAGACCGGGCCAGAGGGCGACGGCTCCGGCGAGTTGCCAGGTCAAACCGTAGGCACGGAAGGGAGCGAAGGCCAGGCCGCCCACGACGTAGAAGGAGTGGCCTAGGAGCAGGAGCCAGATCCCCGGCAGCAGGGTCGCCTGATCGGCCACCACCGCCGCCGCCGAGAGGATCAGCGCCACCAGGGAGAGATTGCCCTGGACCCGGAGCACCCAGCTCCCGAGGGAGGAGCGGCCGTGCCTCCCCCGACCCCGACGGATCCCGTACCCCTCCACCAGCCCCCCGACCAGGATCGCCCCCGACCAGAGGAGCAGGACCCCCGAAGCCCCGTGGGTCGCCGCCACCGGACCGGTCAGGATCGCGGCCAGGGGGAGGACCAGGGCCCAGGCCAACCAGGACCAGGGGAAGGAGACGAACGGTCGGGCCGCTTCCGAAAAGAGCTCCTGGACCCGGAGCAGATCCTCGGTGTCGGCGGCCGGAGAGCCCAGGGGGTCGTACTCGGAATCCGGCGGCGCTGGCTCGGGGTCGTCGGAGGGGGGCCGGACGGACACTCGGACTTTCCGTGGGAGCTCAGGCGGGAGCGACGGCTCCGGACCGGACGATGAACGATCCGCTCCAGCGATCTCCCAGGGACCGCCCGGTCAGGAGCGCCAGGGCCGGGATCCCCACCAGGATCACCGTGAGCACTCCCCCCAGCCACCGACGGGTGGCCTGGCCGAAGGTCAGCGGTTCTCCTCCCTCGGCGCGACTCACCAGATCTCGTGCCGTCATTCCGGGGGTGGCCCTCCAGAAGGCCAGGGGAATGACAGTGTAGAAGAAAGAGAAGGCCAGAAGGACGATCCCCAGAGCCACGAAGGTCCGGCCGTCGACCGGA
>JAWVZJ010000465.1:0-2177 GCA_033722255.1 Thermoanaerobaculia bacterium
CCGGAGGCCATGGCGGACGTCCCCGGGACCTGCGAGCTGCCGCTCACCCGGGCCGTGGTGCAGTATCGCGACGCTCACGAGAGGAAGGCCCACGGGGGTCGGATCCAGGACATCGGGCTCGGCCTGGTCCTCGAGGGCCGCTACGCGTCCCTGGCCCGGGTCGTGGATCTGGGAAGCGCTCAGGAGAAGTCCCTGAACCTGAGCTCCGAGCTGGTCATCCTCGACTGGATCTACGAGCCCACCCTCGACCACGTGAGGGCGCTGCTGGAGACCCGAACGGAAGGTGCCCGGGAGCGTCTCTCCCGGTACTGCTTCGATCTCGCACTCCGTGTCCTCGACCGGGTGGGGTACGGTCCCCTGACCCGCCCCACCATCCTCCGCATCGGATTCCGGGACCTGTGCCGGGACCTGGACCTCCACGAGGGAACCGCCGTTCGGATCCTCATGGAGGGTGGCGAGCGGGTCGTCCGGATCCACATGGACTACGACGCCGTCGCTCTGGTGGCCCGGACCGGGATCTCCCGCTCCGATCCGACCCTGGAAGAGGCTCTGAGAGAAGCTTTCTCCATGGCGGATCTCCGGCGGTCGTCCTCGGGTCCCACCGGGTCGGTGACGTACGAGGTGAGGTTGCCCCTTCCGGTGACCTCGGGAGAGGCCCGGGCACTCCTCGAGCGCGTCCGCTTCGGTCTGGGCCACCTATTGGCCCGCTTCGAGCCCGATCGCTACGAGGCCGTCGAGGGCGTGCTCAAGACCTTCGGCGCCCGGGAGACCCTGGCCCGGCTCAGGCTGCGGGATCCGGGGTCGGCGTCCGTCACCCTACACCGGGCCTCCGGCTCCGGGGGAGCGGCGGTCCATTGAGGGGCCCGTCCATGGCCGGAGCCTCGTCCCGCTCGTGGAGGGAGGCCCAGCGCCACGCTCCGGCGCCGATCCAGGGAGATCCGTCCCTCAGGAGGCTGTACCGGGGCTACCGTCGGCGGCAGGCGGAAGCCCTGGTCCGAGTCCTTCCTCGGGACGCCGTCCGCCCCCTCTATCGGCGGGCCCGAGAGTGGGCAGTGGCCAACCGGGCCCACGAGGGCAAGGATCCCCTCGCCACCCTGGTGGCCTTCTGTGAGGAGCTGCTCCCGCTCCCTCCCTACCCGGTGTGGCTGGCGGACTTCCGGAGCCATCGGGACGGGCATCTCGAGGAGATCCAGGCCGCGCCGGGACCGGTTCAGAAGGAGCCGGTGGAGGTGGACATACGGAGGCTCCGGGCCGCCGAGGAGAGGTGGTATGCATCCCTCAACCTCTTCCTGGGCGAGGACGTCTGGCGGGGATTCGTCGCCTTTCGTAGGGAGGGACGTCCGGAGAGCGTGAGGACCACCGACATCTTCCGGGGTGAGAGCGCCCGGGAGATCCGAAAGCGGTTCCGGGAGTTCGACGAGGAGACCCTTCGAGCGTTCCTCCGGTCGACACTTCCCTGATTCCGATTTTTTACAAAAAAATCACACCAGCCGAAACCCCATCTTTTTTCGGCTAGCTCCCAGAAAGCCCAAGAGCCGCTTGGGTTTGTCGAAAAATAATTGCAAAAATCGAAATCTCGATCCGTACCGGGAACAAGTGGATATGGGAAAATCGCCCACATCTTAAGTCGTTGTATATCAATAACTTACGCTCTTTCCCCTTCTGAGCCCGGATTTCGAGAGCGGCCTTGCGCCCGCGAAATTCCTCTTGTATCATCGAATCCGCCACGCCGGATCGGGCCTCGGCCATTTCTCGGTCGGGGACGGCGGTCTCCATCCCCGGTGTCGAATTTCTTTGCCTTTTTGGCCATTTGAATCGAGGTTGGGTAAGCGCATGTGGGAAACGTGCTCCGTACAGTTGAACGTCCGTCTCCCCAAGGCCATCGCCGAGCAGGCCGAGGAAGTTCAGCGGACCGATCCCGACTTCCTCAGTCGGGTCGTCTTGTACGGGCTCACCCGACGATCGATCTACCGGCATCTCCGGGACAGGACCGGAGAGGACTCCCTCCAGGACGCCCCGCCCCAGCCTCGGGTCTCCTGACCCGACCCTCGGGAGGGGAGACCCCCCGTCGGGACGATACATCTGTTTATCGCCCGCCCTCCGGGGGTCGCTTTTCCGCCTGAAGATCATTTGGGCACGGGTAAACAAAAGACGGCCGGAGGGTTCTGCCCGATGGC
>JAWVZJ010000466.1:0-2174 GCA_033722255.1 Thermoanaerobaculia bacterium
GAGGATTTCCAGGACCCGCCGTTGGTACCGGACGAGGACCCGTGTCCCGACGTTGGTGAAGGCCGCGAGGAGGGGGACCAGGGATAGGATCGTGACGAAGGAGAGGGCCGCGGCTTTCAGGGTCACGGCGTCGTCGCCGATCTTTCGGAAGAGGAACGCGATGAAGAGCCTGGCCCGACGCCCACGTTCCCGCCAGCTGGCCTCCAGGAGCCGGGCTTCCGCGTCCGTCCGACTTCCCCCCAGAATCAAGCGCGCGACCTGGGATCGGCTGGGAGGCATGACTCCGAGAGTCTATCCGACGGTCTTTATGTTGCTATACTGGAGGTCAGAAAGGAAGGGAGACGAGTCATGGCAGCGACGAAGATCGACGACGCGAAGAAGAAGGCCCAGAAGAAGGCGAAGGACACCAAGAAGAAGATCCGATCCGTGGCCCGGGACGTGGAGGACCGGTACGAGAAGGTCGCCCGGGAGATGCGGAAGGAAGCCGACAGGATGCGAAACGAGGCCGAGAAGGCCACGGAGAGGGCCAAGGAGCAGATGGAGGTGGCCCGGGAGAAGATGGACGCCACGGTGGAGACGGTCAGGGGGGGGTATGAGCAGATGCGCTCCGACCTGGAGGATCTCTCGGAGGACGTGAACGAGTACGTGCGCCACAATCCCGCCAAATCGATCCTTCTGGCGGGATTCGTGGGCTTCCTCCTCGGCCTGATCTTTCGGGGCGGGAGTCGTCGGTAGGCCGATTCCGGCCCGGTGACGGCATCCGATGAGTAGTCCGAGCGAGAACCTCGAGGCCTCCTTTGCAGACGGGGTCCTGAACGAGCTCTTTCCGGAGGAGCTAGAGTGGGAGCGGCTCGTACCCACCTATCCCCGGATCTGTCTGGGTGCGGCCGCGGCGGCGGGTTTCTGGCTCGGCTGGAAGCGGGGTGACGAAGTGTTGGAGGCGATCGGGAGATTCGCCGTCGATCAGATGGAACGAGCCGTCGGAGACCATCTCGAACCGTAGGTAACTCTGCGGCCGGTCCGTCGTGCGGTGCCTCCTGCACATCTCCGACGTCCACTTCGGACCCAAACACCTGCCGCATCGCTCCGACGCGATCCTGGGCCTGGTGGAGCGGCGCCGTCCCGATCTCGTGGCCCTGTCCGGGGATCTGACCCAGCGGGCGAAGCCCCGCCAGTTTCGCCAGGCCAGGGAGTTCGTGGACCGTCTGGCGGTCCCGGCGGTGGTGGTGCCGGGGAATCACGATGTGCCCCTGTACCGGGTCTGGGAGCGGCTCTTCGTGCCCTTCGGAGCCTACCGGAAGCATTTCTCGCCCGATCTCGAGCCGTCCTGGGAGGACGAGGAGCTCTACGTGGCGGGGGTGAATACCGCCCACAACTGGACCCTCACCGGCGGCCGGATCCTGCTCTCGCGGCTGGAGGAGCTCTCGGAGGAGCTCGAAGAGGCTCCGGAGGGGAAGACGAAGATCGTGGTCGCCCATCATCATCTGATCCCGCCCCCGCGATTCGGGACCCAGGCCGTCCTGGGAAACGCCTACGAGGCAGTACGATCGTTCTCCGACTCCGGAGTGGAGCTCGTGCTGTCGGGCCATCAGCACCAGAGCTTCTTCGCCACTTCCGAGGAGTTCTATCCTTCGGGTCGCGCCCCGGTGATCGTGCTCCACGCCGGGACGACCACCTCGACTCGCGGACGCGGGGTCGAGGCGGACACGAACAGCTTCAACTGGATCCAGGTCGACGACGACGCGATCCGCGTCTCCCACTTCCGGTGGGACACCGAGGCCGACGATTTCGTAGAGGGGAGCCGTCACTGGTTCCCCCGGCGTCACTGCCATCCTTACGCCATTCGTCCCTCGGTCTTCTCCTGATCCCCCTCCCGGGACCCTCGCGCCACGGGCGGGGCCGGGGTAAGATCCGAGGCCGGGAACTGCACCGATGGCCAGAGGAGAGAGGACCATGCCCGAGACGACGGAGTGGACGGTTCTTCAGACCGTGGCGACGATGGAGGAGGCGGAGCTGGCAGCCGGGTTCCTCCGGAACGAGGGAGTCCCCTGCCGAATCGGATCCACCCATTCCAACGAATTCCCCCTGAACGTCGGAGAGCTGGCCGAGATCCGACTCGAGGTCCCGGAGAATCGTCGGGAGAGGGCGGCGCGTCTGCTGGCGGAGCAGGAGGA
>JAWVZJ010000467.1:0-2157 GCA_033722255.1 Thermoanaerobaculia bacterium
GGGGGGGGCGACTCCGACTTCTGGGCCGGGAATCCCGCCCCCGGCAGAAGGAAGCAGAGCATCCAAAGACCGAGGAATCTCTCCGGGCGGCCGCCGAGGAGACCCCGGCGGGAGAAGGATGCGGGACAGGAAGACGGAGCCGGGGACGCGTTCATCGGAGGATCAAACGTCGAGCTCTTCGTCGATCAGCACCACCAGGGAGAGCTCGGCGTCCGTCCACTCGACGATCTGATCCGTTCCCGGACCCGTGTCCTCGAGCAACGGTTGCGCCGCAATCGCCGGAGGCAACCGGATCTCCGGCGGTGAAACCGAGCCGGAGACGGTCTCGGATCCCAGGCCCGGGGGATCCATGCGGTCGAGCCCGATGCCGGTCGAGGCAGCGACCAAGAGGATCGTCGCCGCGATCCGGCCCAGCCACCTCCAGGTCGGGCTCCGGGAGTCTCCGTCCTCGACGCTCCTCTCCAACTCCCGGGCTCGACGGAGCCAGGACACCTTCTCCCGGACCTCCTGCACGTCTTGGGCATCGACCTCCGTCGAGGGGAGACGACGGAACAGGAGGGTCGGATCCGCGGCCAGGGCCTCCTCCCGACACTTCGAACAGCGGTCGAAATGCTCCAGGGCAGCCCGCCAGCCACTCTCCTCCCCGGCGTCCCGGCGCTCCACGAGGCGACCCCAGGCGGGACAGCTCATCCGTCCCCTCGGTCCGCGACTCCGGCGTACTCCGGATACTCCTCCCGGAGCTTCACCTGAAGCTGCTTGCGGGCGTTGAACACGTGATTCCGGACCGTCGACTCCGAGCACTCGAGGATCTCTGCGACCTCGGACGAGGTCAGGTCCTCCACTTCCCGGAGCAGGAATGCGAGACGCTGCTTCTCCGTCAGATCCGCCGCCAACCGGTGGAAGATCTGTTGGACCTCCTTCTGCTGGAGGGCCGCCAGGCCCCTCTCCGGTCGGCGATTCCCCACCTGCGTGAGATGGAGGCGGTAGGGATCGGCCTTCTTCTCCCGGCTCTTTCTGGCCCGGACGCGATCGATGGCCAGGTTGGTGGCGATCCGATAGATCCAGGTGTTGGGGCTCCACCGGGGATCGTACTTCTGTCGGTTCTCCCAGACCCGGAGGAAGGCGACCTGTGCCACGTCGCGGGCCTCTTCCTCGTCCTGGAGAATCCGATGCACGGTCTTCACCAGAGACCGAGTCTTCCGTTCCACCAGGACGTCCAGAGCCAGCTCGTCGTCCTCCTTGAGAGCTCGCAGGAGCTCCCGGTCGGTGGCGTCGGCGAAGCGATTCCGGTCTCGATCCCGGCTGTAGATCAATCGAGGCACAGTCATCCGTCTCCCTCCACCCACGGTATACGGACGGCGTCGCGGATCCGTCCAGGCCTCCGGTGAGGATGGAGCCCCGTGATTATACTGCCGGCCCATGCGGGTCCTCTACCGGCTCCTCTATCCCCTGGCCCTTCTGGTGGCCGGGCCGTGGCTCCTGGCCACCCGAGGCCGCCACTACCTCGGGACCCTGAGGGGCCGTTTCACCCTCGAACGGCCGGGGCCTCTGGATCGCCCTCTCTGGATCCACGCCGTCTCCGTGGGCGAGAGCATGGTGGCCGCCACCCTGGCCCGGGCCCTTCCCGACGATCTTCCCCTCCTGGTGACGACGATCACCCCGACGGGGCAGCGCCGGGCCCGGTCTCTCCTCGACGATCGGGCCACGATCGCGTACCTTCCCCTGGATCTGGGAGTCACAGTGAGACGGTTCCTGGCCCGGACCCGCCCTCGGGGACTGGTCCTGGTCGAGGGCGATTACTGGCCCCGACTCCTGGAGGAGTGCCGCAGACGGGAGATCCCGGTGGTGGCGGTGAATGCCCGAATCGGTGATCGTACCTTCGCCCGCCTCCGGAGGGCACGCTCGGTCGCCCGCTGGCTTCTGGGACCGGTCCAGCGCTTCGGAGCCCAGAGCGACCAGGATCGACGTCGCCTGGAGGCTCTGGGAGTGGACCCGAGGACGATCCGGCTGACCGGGAATCTCAAGTACGAGGCCCCCCTCCCTCCACGTCGGGAAGAGCTCGAGCTTCTTCTCCGAGAGCTCGCTGGAGCCCGCCCCCTCTTGGTCGCCGGCTCCACCATGGAGGGGGAGGAGGAGAAGGTCCTGGCCGCATTCGAC
>JAWVZJ010000468.1:0-2153 GCA_033722255.1 Thermoanaerobaculia bacterium
CCCGGAAGCTCGGGAGGGCGGAAGCCGGAGAGGAAATAAAGATCCTCCTCCACCCTGTTCTCGGGACCGAACGGATAAATCCTCCCCCCATCGAATCGAGATCTCGACGAGCCACCCCCGTGTCAAAGATCAAAGCCCTGATCGGACTCCTGGTCCTTTCCCTGATCCCCCTCGGTGCCCAGGGCCAGCCTCTCCGGGTCCTGGCCTACGAGACCTCCCCGTTCTTCTTCCTCGAGGAAGGGGAGCCGGCGGGCCTGGAGTACGAGATCCTGGACTACTTCGCCAAGGCCGAAGGGGGGGAGCTCGACATCGTCTGGATGGAGGACTTCGACGAGATCCTCCCGACCATCGCCGGGGCCGAAGCCGACTTGGCCGCCGCCACCATCACCGTCACGCCGGAGCGGGACACCCGGGTCGACTTCTCCACCTCCTACTTTCCGGTCCGGGTCGTCCTCGTGGAACCGGAGAGCCGGAGAACCGGCACCCTGGAGGAGCTCCGGGGAGAGACCCTGGCCACGATGACCGGGACCACCTACGAAGACCTCCTCCAGGACGTGCCCGAGGCCGGGTTCGTCTACGGAGACACGGAGCGGGAGCTTTTCGAGCTGGTCTCCTCCGGCCAGGCCCGGGCCCTGGCCGTGGACTCCGCCGTGGCCTTCACCCTGGTCCCGGAGTTCCCCTCCCTGCAGATCACCCTGCCCCTGAGCGAAGAGCAGCACTACGCCTTCGCCACGCCGGAGGGCTCTCCCTTGGCCGGGGAGCTGAGTCGACACATCCGCCGGATGAAACAGTCCCGGATCTACTACCGGCTCCTGGAGAAATATTTCGGCGAAGAGGCCCGCGAGGCCGTGATGTCGGCCAAGGACCAGCAGTGAAGTCCTCCTGAACCCTCGGGTCAGGCGATTCGATGAGGTCTTTGCTGCCGTCTTGGATCTGGCGACACCGCTGGGTCGGGGCGGCGATCCGAGTCCACTCCCGGACGCCGAATTCCCCCGACGTTCGTCTCCGGCGGTAGACTGAGCCCGTGAGCCTCTCGCCGGAGAAGATCGCGGAGATCCTGGAGGATCAGGATCTCATCACCTCGCAACAGGCCGAGGTCCTCCGTCGGGAGGCCCGACAGCTCCCCCGGAAGGTGCGCTCCTCCCGGGCCTTCGAGCAGCGGGCCCTGGGCTACGAGCTGGTGCTCCGGCAGAACTTCACCCACCCCGAGACCGGTGAGCCCCTGAACGAGTACGACATCGCCCGGGCCGTGGCCCAGGACGCGGAGCTCGAGTTCGTGCGCATCGACACCCTGGGGCTGGACGCGGATCTGATCGAATCCCAGATCTCCCGACCCTTCGCCCGGAAGCACCGGATCGTTCCCCTCTCGCTGCAGAACGGACGGCTCCGGATCGCCCTGGCCAATCCCTACGACATCGAGGTGCTGGATTCCTATCGCCGGATCGCCGGCCGGGAGATCGAGTCGGTGGTGGCTTCCGAGCCGGAGATCCTGAAGGCCCTCACCGAGTTCTACGGGCTCCGTCATTCGGTGAAGCGGGCCGAGCGGGACCTGTCGGCGGGGATCGATCTGGGCAACCTCGAGCAGCTCGTTCAGATGAAGAGCGAGACCGAGATCGAGTCCAGCGACCAGCACATCGTCAACGCGGTGGAGTTCATGCTCCAGCACGCCTTCGACACCCGGGCCAGCGACATCCACATCGAGCCGAAGCGGGATCGCAGTGTCATCCGGTTCCGGATCGACGGGGTCCTCCACGAGATCCAGGAGATGCCCAAGGTCGTCCACGCCGCCGTGACCTCCCGGATCAAGACGATGTGCCGCCTGGACATCGCCGAGAAACGGCGGCCCCAGGACGGCCGGGTCAAGACCCAGCGCGGGGACCGGGAGGTCGAGCTCCGGGTCTCCACCCTCCCCGTGGCCTTCGGGGAGAAGGTGGTGATGCGGATCTTCGATCCCGGCGTGCTCCTCCAGGACCTGGCCGGGCTCGGCTTCTATCCGGACGAGCTCGAGCTCTTCAACGACTTCATCAGCCGGCCCAACGGGATCATCCTGGTCACCGGTCCCACCGGCTCCGGGAAGACCACCACCCTCTACTCGTCGCTCAAGACCCTGGCCAACCCCGAGGTCAACGTCACCACCATCGAGGATCCGATCG
>JAWVZJ010000469.1:0-2122 GCA_033722255.1 Thermoanaerobaculia bacterium
GGGGTGACGCCGAACGTCGCCCTGAGCGGCACGGTGAATCCCGACTTCTCCCAGGTGGAGGCGGACGCCGCCCGGCTGGACGTGAACACCCGCTTCGCCCTCTTCTTTCCGGAGAAGCGGCCCTTCTTCCTGGAGGGGGCCGATTTCTTCGAGACACCGCTCTCCCTGGTCTTCACCCGGACCGTGGCCGATCCCTCGGCGGGCCTGAAGGTCACGGGCAAGGAGGGGGCCAACGCCTTCGGCGTCTTCGCCGCCCGGGATCGGGTGAACAACCTGATCCTCCCGGGGAGTCAGGGTTCGAGCCTGACCTCCCTGGACGAGGACGTGACCTCCGGTGTGGTCCGGTGGCGCCGGGACCTGGCCGAGGCCTCGACCCTGGGTGTGCTCTACACCGGCCGTATCGGGGACGGGGCCTACGAGAACCACGTGGGAGGGATCGACGGGCTCTATCGGTTCCGGGACAGCGATTCGCTCCGGTTCCAGCTCGTGGGGTCCGCCACCCGGTATCCCCGGCGTGTCAGCGATCGGTTCGGGGAGCCTACCGGGCGCTTCGAGGGCCACGCCCTCACCGCGAACTACACGCACTCCGACGCCGACTGGTTCTGGTTCGGCAACTACGGGGAGATCTCGCCGGAGTTCCGGGCCGACTACGGATTCATGCCCCGGGTCGGCATCCGGCAGGGCAGGGCCGGGATCCAGCGCCGGTTCCGGGGGGGAGAGGACCGCTGGTTCTCGAACCTGTTTCTCTTCTTCGGCGTCGACGGGACCCGGGAGTACGACGGCGCCTGGAACGAGTGGGGGTCGGACCTGGTCTTCGTCTACACCGGCCCCCGACAGAGCTTCTTCGAGGTAGCTCTGGC
Source organism: Thermoanaerobaculia bacterium (assembly GCA_033722255.1). Lineage (GTDB taxonomy): Bacteria > Acidobacteriota > Thermoanaerobaculia > Multivoradales > JAIOJS01 > JAWVZJ01. Next base: position 861 of record JAWVZJ010000469.1, read on the forward strand.
TCCGAACCAGGAGCACTTCCGGGGGAGGACCTACCACAACTTCCGCCAGGAGATGGAGGCCGGCTTTCAGCCCACCGGGGACGTGGAGGTGGAGGCCGAGGTCGGCTGGGGGGAGACCATCGACTTCGCCAACAACCAACAGGCGGACTTCGTGCAGCTCGAGGCGGAGGTCGAGTACTTCCTGGGCCGCCACTTCGAGGGGGAGCTGGAGGTGGACCGGGAGGAGCTCGAGGTCCCCGGGGGACGGCTTTTCACCCAGGAGCTGGTCCAGACCCGGATGATCTACCACCTGAACCTCCGGACCTTCGTCCGGGCCATCCTCCAGTACGGCCGGGTGGACCGGAACCCGGCCCTCTTCCCGGGTCCTGTGGAGTCCGAGGAGGAAGACCTGCTGACCCAGATCCTCTTCTCCTACAAGGTCAATCCCCGGACCGTGTTCCTCCTGGGTTACTCCGACGACCACCGGGGGATTCGGACCGTCGATCTCACCCAGACCGACCGCACCGTCTTCTTCAAGGTGGGCTACGCCTGGCTCCGGTGACATTTCTCGCGAGGACGGGAGATGCGCCGGTAGGCGAGATCGTTCGGTCCTCGTCTCCGGGGCTATCTGCGGGGGTGGGGATGCCTCCCTGGGCCAGACGCTACGGGTAGTAGCCCCGGATCGTCCGGACCTCGTGGCCCGGTCGGTCGACCTCGACCTCGACCCGGCGGAAGGAGCGGTCGCCGTCGGTGCGGGAGGACTGGTAGACGAGAAGATATCCAGCCCGGAGCTCCCGGGCGATCGTGTCGTAGATCTCCCGGAGGCCTTCGGTGGCCTCGAGGCGGAAGCTCCGCCCTCCGGACTCTTCGGCCAGCCGGGTCAGGTGGCGGCGGGTGAGCATGTCCGTTCCGATCCCGATGGTGTAGACGCTGCTCCCCGCGGCCCGGGTGTAGGCCAGGGTCTGATCGAAGTCGAAGCCGCTGGTCTCGTCCTTGCCGTCGGTGAGGACCAGGAGGGCCTTCTGGCCCCGGATCCCCGCCAGGTGGTGGAGGGCGAAGATCAGGCTGTCGTACAGAGCCGTGTTGCCCTCCGCTGCGAAGCCGGCGATCTCCTCGGCCAGGGAGCCGACGTCGCCGGTGAGCTTCTCCAGCAGCCGGGGCTTGTCGTTGAACACCACCAGGGCCGCCCGGTCCCGGGGACGGAGGAAGCTCTCCAGGAAGCCGGTGGCCGCCTTCCGGACGGCGGGGAGGTGCTCCTCCATGGAGGCCGAGGCGTCGACGAC
>JAWVZJ010000470.1:0-2111 GCA_033722255.1 Thermoanaerobaculia bacterium
AGGGCGACGATCCGGAACACCGAGACCGGCCAGGTGGTGGAGGTCGACTTCGAGGAGCTCAAGGAGGGCAAGATCCGCTGGACCGTCGACGGGAAGGAAGGCAGCTACGAGGTCGACGAGGAGACGGGCACCGTCAGGATCGAGACGGAGGGCGAGGAGGGGGCCCAGACGGCCGAGTTCGGACGTGGAGAAGCGCCGGAATGGCTTCCGGTCTTCCCCGGTGCCGAGTACGCCGGGGGATTCAAATCCACCTCCGAAGGCCGAGCCTCGGGGACGGTCTCCTACCAGTCCGATGCCGATCTGGACGAGATCGTCGGGTTCTACCGGGACTGGATGGAGGAGGAGGGCTTCGAGATCTCGGAAACGACCTACTCCTCCGGAGGAGAGACGGTCCAGGGGCTCCAGGGGGAGACGGAGGACCGAAGCCTGACAGTCACCGTGCAGCGGTCCGAGGGCGAGCTCTCGAAGATCGGCCTCGTCTTTGACGGCCCGGCATAAGCCCGAGCGCTCGACACGCTCGTCGGAGACGTGGCCCCTGCGGACCGATTTTCGCCACCGGGTGATGGCCGGGACTGGGCTCGCCCGGGACTCCTGATCCTGATTCTGGTCGCGGGTTTCCTGCCGGTTCCCGCTACGGGTCGGTACGAGGACCGGGAGGCGGAGCTGGAGAGAATCCGGGGGAGGATCGCCGAGCTCCAGGCCTCTCTCTCCCGGCTCCGGACCCGGGAGCGGTCCCTCCGGAGCCTTTACGAGGAGACCGGGGTCCAGCTCGAGCTCCAGGAGCAGAAGGTGGCCGAGGCCCGGGCCGCCCGGGAGCTGGCGGCGGCCCGGGTGGAGGACATCGATGGGGAGATCCGAGATCTGGAGGCGGAGCTGGAGCGGGTCCGCGACGATCTTCACGAGCGGCTCATGACGATCTACCGGCTCGGACGGGCCGGATATCTCCGGCTCCTGGTCTCCATCGACGAGGGGAGCGACGTCCTGGAGGCGATGCGGCAGGTCCGATTCCTGGCCCGAAGGGACGACGCCCTCCTGGATCGGTTCGCCGACGCCAAGGCCCGACTCTCGATGCGGGAGGAGGAGCTGAGGAAGGAGCGGGCCCGGGTCTCGTCCTGGTTCCATCAAGAGGAGAGCCGGCGCCGTCGGCTGGCGGAGCTGGAGAGAAAGCAGGAGGCCCAGCTCGCCCGGCTGGAGAGAGAGCGGGAGGAGATCGCCTCGGAGACCTCCGCCCTGGCCGAGAAGGAGCGGAAGCTCGCCAACTTCCTGGCCCTGCTCTACGGGCGAAACACGTCCGAGGTCACCGGGACGCCGATCCAGGACTTCCGAGGGGTGCTGGAATGGCCGGTGCAGGGTAGGGTGGAGGTCGGTTTCGGTCCCCGACGGGATCCCCGGTACGAGACTCGGATACCCCATAACGGGGTGGAGCTCCGGACCCGTCCCGGAGATCCCGTTCGGGCCGTGTACTCCGGGAAGGTGCTCTACGCGGCTCCGTTCAAGGGGTACGGGATCACGGTGATCGTGCATCATCCCGGCAAGGTGTTCTCCCTCTACGCAGGCCTCGCACGGGCCCGGGTACGAGTCGGCGATGTGCTATCGTTGGGGGAGGTTCTGGGTTCGACGGAGGACACTCTCTATTTCGAGATCCGCGACCGGAACCGCCCTCAGGACCCTGCCCTCTGGCTCAGAAACTGACGTGACCGGACCCCGTACCAAGTTCCTCGCCGCCTCCCTGGCGTTGGTGATCCTCTTCGTGGGAGCGACGGTGATGGTCGCCGCCGCCCGGGACCAGGAGCCCGGTCCCGACTCCCTCTACAAGTACCTCTCGGTGTTCTCCGAGGTTTTCGGTCTCGTCGAGCAGGCCTACGTCGAGGATCCGGAGGCCGAGGAGATGATCACGGGGGCCTACGAGGGCGTCGCCGACGCCCTGGATGCCTTCTCCTTCTACATTGCACCGGGGGAGGCCGACCTGTTCCGGGAGCTCGAGGCCGACCCCGCCTCCGATGCCGGCCTGTTCCTGATCCGGGACCGGGGTTGGCTCTACGTGGCCGGGGTCCTGGAAGGGAGCCCGGCCGACGAGGTGGGAATCCAGCGGGGAGACGTGCTCACCCGGA
>JAWVZJ010000471.1:0-2092 GCA_033722255.1 Thermoanaerobaculia bacterium
CCCTCCTCGTAGCCGACGTAGCCAGGGGGCGCACCGATCAGCCGGGCCACGGCGTGGCGCTCCATGTACTCGGACATGTCGATCCGAACCATGTTCTCCTCGGAGTCGAAGAGGGCCTCGGCCAGGGTCTTGGCCAGCTCGGTCTTGCCCACCCCGGTGGGGCCGAGGAAGATGAAGGAGCCGATGGGCCGGCGGGGATCTTTGATCCCGGAGCGGGCTCGGAGCACGGCGTCGGTGACGAGCTGGACCGCCTCGTCCTGCCCGACGACGCGGCGGTGGAGAATCTCGTCGAGGCGGAGGAGCTTCTCCCGCTCTCCCTCCACGAGCCGGGTCACGGGGATCCCGGTCCAGCGGGAGACGATCTCCGCGATCTCGTCCTCGGTGACCTCCTCTCGGAGGAGCTGGGCCCCGGTCTCGTGGGCCTGCTCCAGCCTTTCCTCCTCCTCCCGGATCCGCTCCTGGAGCTCCGGGAGGCGGCCGTGCTTGAGCTGGGCGGCGGTGTTCAGGTCGTACTCCCGTTCCGCCTTCTCGATCTGCTGCCGGACCATGTCCAGCTCTTCTCGGAGGGACCGGACTCTCTCGATCGCCTCCTTCTCCGCCTCCCACTGGGCCCGCATGGCGTCGGCCTGGCCCCGGAGGTCGGCGAGCTCCTGACGCAGGTCCTCCAGGCGCTCCCTGGAGGCCTTGTCCGTCTCCTTCTTGAGCGCCGCCTCCTCGATCTCGAGTTGCATCACCCGCCGTGTGATGGCGTCGAGCTCCGCCGGCATGGAGTCGATCTCGGTCCGGACCATGGCGCAGCCCTCGTCGATGAGATCGATCGCCTTGTCCGGCAGGAACCGGTCGGTGATGTACCGATTGGAGAGCGTGGCGGCGGCCACGATGGCGTTGTCTTGGATCCGCACTCCGTGGTGGACCTCGTAGCGGTCCTTCAATCCCCGGAGGATGGAGATCGTGTCCTCGACCGTCGGGGGATCGATCTGGACCGGCTGGAAGCGGCGCTCCAGAGCCGCGTCCTTCTCGATGTACTTCCGGTACTCGTCCAGGGTCGTGGCTCCGATGCAGTGGAGCTCCCCCCGGGCCAGCATCGGCTTCAGCAGATTCCCGGCGTCGGTGGATCCTTCGGTCTTGCCCGCACCGACGATGTTGTGGAGCTCGTCGATGAACAGCAGCACCCGGCCGTCGGACTCCTTGATCTCGTTCAGGACCGCCTTGAGACGCTCCTCGAACTCCCCCCGGTACTTGGCTCCCGCCAGGAGGGATCCCATGTCCAGGGAGAAGATGGAGCGGTCCTTTAACCACTCGGGTACGTCGCCCCGGACGATCCGCTGGGCCAGCCCCTCCACGATGGCCGTCTTCCCGACTCCGGGCTCGCCGATCAGGACCGGGTTGTTCTTGGTCCGTCGGGAGAGGATCCGCACGATGCGTCGGATCTCGGTGTCCCGGCCGATGACCGGGTCGATCTTGCCCCTCCGAGCCTGGGCCACGAGATCGACTCCGTACTTGTCCAGGGCCTCGTAGGCGGTCTCCGGGTTGGCGCTGGTGACCCGCTGGCTCCCCCGGACTTCCTGGAGGGTGGCGAGGACTCGGTCCCGGTCGAGACCGAAGGTGGAGAAGACCTCCCCCAGAGGGGTATCCCGGCTCTCCTCGACCAGGGCCAGCCAGAGGTGCTCCACGGAGACGTATTCGTCCTTGAGCCTCTCCGCCTCGTCTTCGGCCCGGACGAGGAGGCTCTGAAGAGCCTGAGTGACGTAGATCTTCCCGGCCTCGACGCCGCCGCCCGACACCCGGGGGCGCTGGAAGAGCCGGTCCTCGACGGCCTTCCGCAGGCGATCGGCGGAAACGTCCATCCGGGCCAAGAGTCGGGGTACCAGGCCCTCGGGTTGTTCCAGGAGGGCCAGGGCCAGGTGCTCCAGATCCACCTGCTGGTGCTCGTGGCGCACGGCCAGGGACTGGGCGGAGCCCACCGCTTCCTGGGACTTCTGGGTCAGCTTGTTCAGGTCCATGGTGGTCTTTCGGGTCGTTGGTTCGTTCGCTGCGCCGGGGAGCCCGGCCGGCGGCTCACGACGCCTTCGCGGTGGAGCCGGCGGCCTCC
>JAWVZJ010000472.1:0-2075 GCA_033722255.1 Thermoanaerobaculia bacterium
CCGGGAGGGGAACGACCTCTACATCGTCTGGAACGAGACGCTGAACTCCGACCGGTTCGCCTTCTCGCCGGAAAGACCCCTGAGCCAGGAGCGTACCCTCCTGATCAAGTACGCCCACACCTTCACCCTCGGACTGTAGGGGTAGGGCTTCCGGGTTCAGGACTCCCGGGGTTCCGGCTTCTCGGGCTCCAGGACTCCCGACCCCCGGGACCGGGGATCGTCCTCGGAGAGCATCTCCTGCAGGTGGGCCAGGAGAGTCTCGGGGGTGAAGGGCTTCTGGATGAAGCCGACGTCCGGGGGAAGGTCTCCCCGGCTCCCGGGAGACTCCTCGGTATAGCCCGACATGACCAGGACCTTCATGTGGGGAGCCTCCTTTCGAGCGAGTTCCACGAGCTCGCGCCCGCTCCCCCCGGGCAGCACGAGGTCCGTGAGGAGAAGGTCGAGCTCCTCCGCGGCGTCTTCCATCAACTCTCGGGCCCCGGCAATGTCCTCCGCGGTCCGGACCCGAATGCCGGCCCGCTCCAGGATCTTGGTGGTCACGGCCCGCACGCTCGGGTCGTCCTCGACCACCAGGACCCGGGCATCGACCATCCCGGGCTCCCTGGTCTTCGAGAGCTCCTCCTCGGGCCATTCCACCGGTCCCGCCGCCGCCGGAAAGCGAAGCACGAAGGTCGAACCCGAGCCCGGCTCGCTGTTCACCTCGATGGTGCCCCCGCTCTGGCGCACGATCCCGTAGGACGTGGCGAGACCCAGCCCCGTCCCACCCGAATCCCTCTTCGTCGTGAAGAAGGGCTCGAAGATCCGCGCCATGGTCTCCTGGTCCATGCCCACGCCCGTGTCCGACACCTCGAGCTTCACCACCCGGCTCTCCTCCCCGTCTTCGCCGGTGGAGGAGTCCCCGTCCCCCACGGGCCACGCTTCGGTGTCGGTGGAGAGGGTCAGCGTTCCCCCCTCCGGCATGGCGTCCCGGGCATTCACCGCCAGGTTCACGACCACCTGCTCCAGCTGTGCGGGATCGACCCGGATCGGATTCAGTCCCTCCTCGAAGTCGGTTCGGATCCGGACCTGCTCGCCCAGGGTCCGCTCCAGCAGGTCCCCCATGCTCCGGAGCATCTCGTTCAGGTCCACGACCCGGGGCTCCAGGACCTGCTCCCGGCTGAAAGCCAGGAGCTGCCGGGTCAGCCGGGCGGCACGGTCCGCCGACTCCCGTATGAGCTGCATGTCTTCCGCCACGGGATTCGACACCCCGAGATCCATGAGGACCAGGTCGGCCTGGGAGCGAATGACCGTGAGGAGGTTGTTGAAGTCGTGGGCGATTCCGCCGGCCAGGCGCCCGACGGCCTCCATCTTCTGGGCCTCCCGGAGCTGCCGCTCCAGGGATCGATACTCCGTGATGTCCTGAGCCATGACCAGGAGATGAGGCTCACCCCACAGGGTGATCTCTTCGGCGGAGGCCAGGACCACCGCCTCCCCTCCGTCCTTCCTGCGCAACACGTACTGGTCGGTCTGCCCGACGTCCGCCTCCACCAGGTCCCGGACCGAGGACATCCGGTATTCAGGGTCGACGATGCCGAGCTCCGTGGTGCTTCGACCCAGGACCTCCTCCCGGTCGTATCCGACGATGCGCAGGTAGGCGTCGTTCACGTCGGCGATGGTGCCGTCGTCCATCCGCGTGACGACGATGCCCGCGGGGTTGGCTCGGAAGAGGGTCTCGAAGCGATCCCGGCTCTCCCGGAGCCGCGCCTCGGCCTCCCTCTGCTCGGACACGTCCCGGATCACGCTCACCGCTCCGCCGTCGATTCCCCTTTCGGCGTCGAGAAGGGTCACGGTCTGCTCGGCCTCGAAGATCGTCCCGTCCCGTCGCTTCAGGGGAAACGTCGTCCGGTATACCCCGGCCTCTTCGAGGGCTTCCCCGCCGACGCGGCCGAATCGCACGAACGACTCCCGATCCACGTGAAGCTTGTCCGTGGTCTCACCGACCAGCTCCTCCCGGTCGTAGCCGAACATCTCCTCAGCGGCTCGATTCACGTCCGAGATCCTCCGGGCATCCCCGCCGACCCCCACCACGAGCACCG
>JAWVZJ010000473.1:0-2062 GCA_033722255.1 Thermoanaerobaculia bacterium
ATGGGTGGAGATTCCATCCTGAGGACGCCCAAACCCGGAGGTCAAAAGGCTTGCGGTGTTTCGTTGTCGGTTTCGCCGGGCGGTTGGCTACCTTCTTCGTTATCGCACCCAGTTCGGAAACCGAGAACGGATAGACTTTGGTTAAACGGAGAGGATACACGGATCGACATGGAGAGAGCTGCAAAAGTGCAAGAGACCGGAGACACCATGGACGACTCAATCGAACAATTCGACAATATTTCTATGGACGACGAGATCGAAGACGATGCGGAAGTCGTCTCGTTCACGGATGAGTCATCGCAGGATCAGGCTACGGTCGAGACCGAGCGGCTCGATGAGAAGACGGATCCGGTTTCTCTATATCTAAGAGATATCGGCTCCACTCCGCTTCTCACGAGGGAGCGGGAGGTCCAGCTCGGGCTCGATTTCACCGCCCCCCGGGACGATTTCGAGAGTGACCTGGGGGACCATTCCGCCGATCACGTGATCTCGCTGGCCCCGGCCTTCTACGGGAGCTGGCGTCTCTCCGGTTCCGATGCTCCCGATCTCGCCTTCGGTTTGGGCCTCGACACCGAGAGCTGGTATCTCGTGGATTGGGATACCGCGCTCTTCCCGGCCCGTTTTCTGACCCGGCGTCAGGAGCTGACCCTCTTCGATCTCCATCCCGTGATTGCCTGGGGGCTCTCGTCCCGCTGGAGCGTCGGAGCCGGGGTTCACTACTACCGGGGAACTCTGGGACAGGGAGAGAACCGCCGGGTCCTGGTCGACGGAGCCGCTCGTCGATTCACGGTGGAGGTCGAGCGCCTGACCGAGGCGACGATCGATGGTTGGAGCGTGGATCTCGCCCTGCACTACGCCACCGAAGACCGGGGCTGGGGACTGGTGGTCGATTCCGGGGGAGAGCTCGACGGCGACGGCGAGGCGACCTACCGGCCCCGGGACGTGCCGGCGGATCCCGGGTTGGAGTCGAACGTGGAGGAGCGTTTCGTTCCCGGAGAGGCACTCCTGTCCTTCGAGATTCCCTGGACGGCCCGAACAGGATTCTGGTGGGCCCCCTACCCCGAGCTGCGACTCGAGGCGGATCTCGTCTGGTCGGGATGGTCTGTGGTCGACACGACGTCGATCACGATCCGACCGGATCCCCTCCGGGAGGCCTCCGAGACGGAGGAGATCCGGATCCGGAGCTGGGACGACACCCTCTCGGTCCACCTCGGCGCCGAGGGAGATCTCACCGGGGGCTGGCTCCTCTCCGGGGGCCTGGCCTGGGTTCCCTCTCCGGTCCCCGAGGCCAGCCTCGAGCCCGGATTCCCCCGGGGCGACAGCATCGTCTACGCCCTGGGGGTCGCGTATCAGGCTGGACCCTACCGGTTCGACCTCGGCTACTCCTTCCACGACTTCGACTCCGTGACCGTGACCGGACAGATCGCCGAGGACCCGGGCCTGGAGTCCACCTACGGCGCCCGGAGCCAGGTCTTCTCCTTTTCCCTGGGATGGAGCCGGTAGCGCCCATCGTCCGTCGGATGGTCCCGGCGGTGTCCCTGGACGATCTCCACCGATGACCGGATCCGGTCTCGACACCGAGCTCACCCGGTTGCTGGAGATCGAGGTACCCCTGATCTGTGGGGCCATGTATCCCTGCTCCAACCCGGAGCTGGTGGCCGCCGTGTCCGAGGCCGGGGCCATCGGGATCGTGCAGCCGATCTCCATGGTCTACGTGTTCGGTCACGACTTCCGCCAGGGAATCCGGCGGATCCGGCGGCTGACGGAGCGGCCGATCGGAATGAACGTCCTGGTGGAGAAGAGCACCCGGAGCTACGAGGAGCGGATGCGCCGGTGGACCGGGATCGCCCTGGAGGAAGGGGTGCGGTTCTTCATCACGGCCCTGGGCAAACCCCGCTGGGTGGTGGAGGAGGTCCACGCCCGGGGAGGAATCGTCTTTCACGACGTGACGGAGAGGAAGTGGGCGGACAAGGCGTTGGCGGAAGGTGTCGACGGCCTGATCTGCGTCAACAGCCGGGCCGGGGGACACGCCGGCACGCGGACGCCGGAGGAGCTCCACCGG
>JAWVZJ010000474.1:0-2040 GCA_033722255.1 Thermoanaerobaculia bacterium
GTCGGACTCCGGTGAGCCGGGTGACGCCGACGGTCCCCCGAGAGCGTACCAGGGGGCCCTGGGACTTTCCAGGGGGAGCCTCTGGAGCCCCGGTCCTCCACGAGCTGTCGGGTTCTTTCCACGAGCCGTCCTTCTGAAGGGCCGAGCTGTGCGGAAATGTCGATGAAGTGTCAGGCACTCCGGGGGAGTCCCGGAGGTTACTCCGAAGATGAGAATCCGTAGGACGGCACCTCTCTCGTCGATCTCTCGATCGCGGAGGGAAGGGCCGACCCCAGAGCCATCGAACGATCGGCTCCCCATTTTCATCCCAAGGAATGCCCGAAGCCACGCCGGAGCAGCTCGGGCTGCTACACCGCGACGCGATCCCGGCCCATCCGGGTGATCAGGGCCGCCCCGACCCCGATGAGGGTGGCGATGGTCCAGGTCCAGATCCCGATCCAGGGGAGGAGCTTGAGGAGGCCCAGGGTCAGGAGACCGAGGGTCGCCGCCGTCACGGGAAGCAGGTTCCGTCGCACCTTCTGACCGATCCATTCCCCCAGGGCGTGGAAGACCGCGACCATGCCCCAGAGCTTCAAGGCCACGGCCACGAAGGCGATGAGGAAGAGGATGGGCAGGCCGAGGAGGGAGGCCGCGAAGGAGGAGATGAAGAGGGCCGAGAGGACGAGGCTCAGGACTGCCGTCAAGCCCACCGCGAAGCTCCGGAACGGCCGGAAGCGGACTCCCCTCGACGTGGCCAGGATCTCCCGGTCCAGGGTGGCCAGGAGCCCCAGGGCCAGGAGGAGCCAGGCGAACAGGAGGGCGAGCTTCGCCCCCACGACGAGGGGCGAGGTAGGGGAGGCGCCGAGGCTGGGACCCTCCAAGAGGGTGATCCAGGCGGCGGACAGGGTCGGGTAGGAGACGGTCCGTCCCGTGACCAGGGCCCCCGAGGCCATCTCCACCTCGCCCCCCAGTGCGAAGAGGTCGCCACCCACCCGGCCGGTGGCGCCGATCCGGATATCCCCTCCGAGGACGATCACGTCTCCGGTCACGTCTCCGGTCACCGTCACCGATCCCTGAACCACGGCCACGTCGCTCCTCACCTCTCCGTCGATCCGGAGATCCCGGTCCAGGGCGACGACCTGACTCCGGGCCACGCTCCCCTTCGCCACCTCCAGGACCGGCCTCTCCCGGTCCTGGGCCCGGGACGGGATGGGTACGAACAGAGCCAGGCACAGGAGCACGGGAAGGAAGGGCGTACCGGAGATCCCGGACGAGCCCCGGCTTCCGGAGCTTCGGATCCCCACCATCCGACGCCCTCTCGGTCCCGGGACGGAGGTCTCAGTCATCCCGGCGAGCCTCCGCCGGGGCCGAGGACCGGCTCCGCCGCAGGAGGACGAGCAGGAGAACATCCAAGGCCAGGACTCCGAGACCGAAGGCGATCCATCCGGGACCCTCCAGCATCTCCCCCAGGACCATCCCCACCCCTCTCCAGGAGGCTCCCAGGAGGCCGGCACCGGCCAGGAGGGTCGAGGCGAAGAACTCCGCCACCGAGGCCAGGAGACCGGGGACGGTCTCTCCGCCGGCGCTTCCCAGGAGGAGGAGAAGCGATCCGGAGAGGAGGACGAAGGCCGCTGCGGCCGGGAAGAGCCACCGGGACCGATCCCCGACGGGCTCCCAGCTCGGGTGGTCCGGCAGGGCGGCCATCACCCTCTCCTGGAATCCCTCCCGGGCCCAGATCCGGTCGGAGACCAGGAGGCGGTCCAGATCCCGGAGCTCCCGGCGCTCCGCGGCGACGGCCGGGTCCTGACGGCACAGGGATTCCAGTCGCCGGGCTTCGTCCGGATCGAGATCTCCGTCCAGCTCCCGGTGGAGCAGCCCGAGGATCTCCTCTCGATTCGTGTCCATCTCTCAGTCTCCCAGGTATTGGCTCAGCTTGTCCTTCAGCATCTGCCGGCCGCGGAAGAGCTTGTTCTTCACCGTGCCCAGGGGCATCTCCTTCAGGGTCGCGATCTCGTCGTAGGAGAGCTCGGCGTAGTGGCGGAGCGAGATCAGCTCGCGGTA
>JAWVZJ010000475.1:0-2030 GCA_033722255.1 Thermoanaerobaculia bacterium
CCATCTTCCGGGCGTGGCCGGGATGGACCCGGTCGTCCCGGGTCGTGGTCCAGAAGAAGGGATCGGGGTAGTCGGCGTCCTTCTCCACCAGGTGGTAGGGGGACCACTCCTTGATGTAGGCCCAGTCCTCGGGGTCGTCGGGGTCGCCGTACTCCGACATCCAGCTCGCCCCGGCCAGGAGCTCGTGGTAGCGCCGCATGTCCAGGAGGGGTACTGCACTGACCACGGCGCCGAACAGGTCCGGACGCAGGGTCATGGCGCCGCCCACGAGGAGGCCGCCCTGGGAGCCGCCCCGGATACCGAGATGCTCGGGGGAGGTGATTCCCCGGTCGATGAGGTCCTCGGCCACCGCGATGAAGTCCTGGAAGTTCCGGATGTGGTTCTCCTGGACCGCGGCCTGGTGCCAGGCCGGACCGAACTCGCCTCCGCCCCTCGGGTTGGCCAGGACGAAGATCCCGCCCCGGGCCAGCCAGGCGACGCCCCGGATCCCGCTGTAGGAGGGGGTCCTGGCGACCTCGAAGCCGCCGTAGGCCGTTAGAAGGGTCGGGGCCGTCCCGTCCTCCGGTGCGCTCTCCGGCACGACGAGAAAGTAGGGGATCTCGGTGCCGTCCTTCGAGGGGGCCTCGTGCCGGCTCACCGTGATCCGGGAACCGTCGAACCAGGCGGGGTTGGATTTGACGGCGGCGGGCTCGTCGGTCTTCGGATCTGTCAGATAGAGGGTGGCCGGGGTCTTGAAATCCTGGTATCCGAAGAAGAAGCGGTCGTGGTCGGTGGTGGATGCGGCCACGTAGGCGGTGCCCAGCCCCGCCAGGGAGATCTCCTCCCGGGTCCAGCCGTCGTCGGAGGGGGAGGCCCGGTAGAGGCGGTTGGTCACGTTGTCCAGGGTGGTGAGCAGCAGGTGGTTCCGCGTCCTCGACACCCCCTCCAGGAAGATCCGCTCCGTGGGCTCGAAGACGACCTGGAACCTGTCCCTGCCCAGCAGCAGGTCGTCGATGTCGGCGGCCAGCAGCGCCCCCTGGGGATAGGTCGTCTCGCCCGTCGTGGTCTCCAGGGTCCAGTCGGTCCGCAGCGAGAAGAGGAGCCGGTCCCGGAAGATGGTCTCGAACTCCGCGTCCTTCGGGATGTCCAGTCGGACCAGGCGATCCCCGGCCTCCAGGTAGGTGTCGCCGCTGAAGAAGTCCTCGCGCCGGAAGATCAGGTGGTAGGTGCCCTCGTCGTTGATGATCGTCGCCGGCCAGAGTCCGTTGTCCTCGGGAGTGGTCTCGAGAACCGTGCGGGCTTCCGACAGGGGCTCGCCCCGGCTCCACTCCTTGACGATCCGGGGATAGCCGGCCCGGGTGAGGGATCCCTCTCCGAAGTCGGTCCCCACCCACAGCGTGTCCCGGTCCTTCCACGCCACGCCGCTCTTCGCCTTCGGCAGGAAGAAGCCGTCCTCGACGAACTCCATGGTCTCGAAGTCGAACTCACGCATCTCCACCGCGTCGCTGCCTCCGGGGGAGAGGCGAACCAGACAGTACCGATCCTCCGGCGCCAGGCAGTGCATGCCGCCGTACGTCCAGGGTACGTCCTCGTCCTCGGCCAGCTCGTCGAAGTCCAGGACGGTCTCCCAGTCGGGTGAGTCGGTCCGGTAGCTCTCCAGGGTGGTCCGCCGCAGGATCCCCCGGACGTGGTCGTCGTCCTGCCAGAAGTTGACGATCCAGTCGCCCCGGAAGCCGGGATAGGGGATCTTCTCCTGGGAGTCGTAGATGGCGAGGATCTCGTCGTAGAGCTCGTCGTACTCCGGGACCGCCTCCAGCGTCTCGGTGGAGCGCTCGTTCTGCTCCCGGGCCCACTCCAGGGCCCGTTCTCCCTCCACCTCCTCCAGCCAGAGATAGGGGTCCTGCGTCTCCGGTGGCGCTTCGGGAGCCGGCTGGGCTCCGAGGGGGAACGAGACGAGAAGCGAGACGAGAAGCGCGACGAGGAATGAGGAGAGCACGAGACGAGGGGTTGCGAGGAATCGGGACATGGAGGCCTCCGGAGTGATCTGGTGC
>JAWVZJ010000476.1:0-2023 GCA_033722255.1 Thermoanaerobaculia bacterium
CACGAGCCGTGGAGTCCCTCCTAGAAATGAGCTGTACGCATCTCGTCATGAAATGTCCTCTCAAGAAGATGACCTGTACGAATCTCGGGATGAGCTGTCGGACGAGAGGAAAGCTATCCCAAGACCGGGGCCCGGTCGCGCACCCGAATCTTGCGATGCAGATCCAAAGGGTGAAGAGGAGTCGGCTTACCGGCCCCACTATCTCCGACGGCTCCCCCGGGCCGATGGTGCGAGGACGAGCCGAACATCGAGCACCCGTGCTGTCCCTCCCGGCTCTCTGCCAAGACCCGGTCTCCGTCGACGACTCGGCTACTCTCTCCGGACCCGGTACACGAGACGCAGACCGAGCTCGTCGGCGAGGGAGTCCACGGACTGGAGGGTCAGGGAGCGCTCTCCCCGCATGAACCGGGAGAGCTGCGAGCGGTCTACACCGGTCCGACGCTGGAGCTCCGTGAGGGGTAACCCACTAGCGTCGATCGCTTCTCGTAAGGTCCTCGTCATCCGGCCGTTCGAACCCATGTGCCCAGCCTAGCAGTCCGGGACAGTCGCAGGGGCGCACCCGAGGGGGAATCTCACGGGGACGGCTCGGCGGGTCCCGTCTCCTCCTTGAACGGATGGCGGCTCTCCGGATCGCCTTCTCCGAGGACCTCGACTTCTCCGGATTCGACCATCTCCTGGAAGGGAGGATGTTCCAGGGCCGAGGCTGCCACCTCTCCCGTGTGCCGGGGTCCCAGGTGAAGGGTCTTTCCCTGGGGGAGCGGAACCCGGAGCGGCCTGTTCGTCGTGTTTTTGATCTCCTTCATGGGTGCTCTCCTTCCGATTCGACGCTTGTTCAGGGGCCGAGCCCGCGAAGAGGGCACGGGTCCGATCTCGGGGATGGCCCCACTCCGTGGAGCCGGCTCCAGGATACCGCACACCGACCCCTCCTCGACGAGATATCCGGCGGGGAGGCAGCACGACGGCGTCGAAGCGGTGGACCTCGCTCGACAGCCGCCGCCGGGCCTTCCTCCAGACCATTCCCTCCAGGCTCGAGAGGTAGTGGTCGCTCAGCGTCCGGGTCAACCGACGGGAGCCGACGAGCCACACGGTGACCGTGCGCAGCTCGACCTCGAGGCGCTCCTCGATCGTCGTTTCTGGGGAGATTCCCTGGCGACCGCACCCTGGAATCGACCTCCCCAGGCGCAGATCAGAACGAGGAGAAGCGCCGTCGAGAGAGAGAACCCTCGACGGGTTCTCCGACCGGCTCGAATCGTCGAGCCTCCCTCACGAGAAGCGGAAGCCCGGACGCTTCCGGTCTACTCGCTTGGGTGGCAGTCCGCGCACTTGGTGGGACCGGCCTCCTGCTCCTTGTGGCAATCGATGCATCCGACATGGAAGGGATTCTTCCGGATGCTCATCTCCCGCATGGAGGGAGCCTCATCCTCGGGATCGAGATGGCAGGACGAGCAGGCCTCGACCTCCATCTCGTCCGCCGTCTCCGGCGTCAGGTTCTCCTGCTTGTGGTGGCAGGTCGTGCACTCCTCCACCGCATCCTGATGGACCCAGTGGGGAAAAGTGACCGCCGACTTCTTGTCCACGGCCTCGTCGATGACGATCTCCTCCGGCCCGTGATGGGCGACGGCGACGGCACCGAGTGAGATGAGAAGTCCGAATCCCAGAAAAACAATACTCTTTTTCATATCCCTCAACCTCCTTGGGCAGATTCTACCCCATTCTCGTCGTCGACACCAGGGTCGGAGCCGGTGTTTCCACCGACCGTAGATCCCCGGCCCGAGAGCTCGAGAGCGAGGTCGACGCTTTCGGCCAACAGCACCAAGACCAGAGGGATCACGATCAACTCGTACCGCTCGACGACCCCCGCCAGCAAATAGGGGACGCTGCAACCGGCCAGGAACAGGTACACGATGGCATCGGCCTCGTGGAATCCCCTCAACCGTCCCACGAAGAGGAGATGAATCAGGAGGATCGTCCCCGGAGCCGCGCCGAGCAGGCGATGAATCCACCGGGAGTGGAACCCCTGCCA
>JAWVZJ010000477.1:0-2019 GCA_033722255.1 Thermoanaerobaculia bacterium
CAGGAGCTCCTCCCCGGTACCGGACTCACCGGTGATGACGACGCTTACCTCACCCCGGGCGACCCGGGCCGCGTCTTCGTATATTTCCCGCATTCTGGGAACGACCGTGGGGGGATCCGGGGGCCTGGGAGCCGCCGGTCGAGAGGCGGGAGTGCTCGGAGGACGACGACGATCGACGAGGGCCAGAAATCGGGCGGCGGATTCCACTACGGGCCCGCAGCTTCTGGCCTGGGACTCCAGGAGGAAGCCGACGGTGATGGAGCCGCCGGCATCCCCGACCTCCACCGGAACCGTCTCCGGGTCTCGACCCATCTGTCGCTCCGCCTGGAAGAGCAGTCCTTCCTCGTTGCTCTCGATACGAACCTCCCGGCAGGGGAGGACCTCGAAGAGGCTGGCTCCCACGACCTGTGCGGTCTCCACGAGGGAGGCTCTCTCCTCGAGGCGATCGAGCCATCGGGGCAGATGGTCCAGGGGGAACCGCTGAAGGGATCCCACGGAGGCCGTGGTGGGAGTCCGGACCTTCTCCGGATGCCCGGTCTCGGACTTCGGAGGACTTTCGAAGCGCACCGCCGGTACCAGGTCCTCGTCGGCCACGGCTTCCAGGCGGCCCTCGACGGTTCCGAAGGTCAGGCTGTCTCCCACGCTCACGGGCACGGAGGATTCGACTTTCGTTCCCCGGACCCGGGTTCCGTTCCGGGAGCCGAGGTCCTCGATCTCGACCCGCTCTCCTTCCACCCGGATCAGGGCGTGTCGCCGGGACACGGTGGGGTCGGTCACCCGGAGATCGCTGTCCTTCGCGGAGCCCAGGGACAGCTTACCCTCGGAAAGAGGGAGGGCTAGCGGGGAACCGTCTTGGTCGAGGATGATTCGGAATGGCATCGAAGATTCTCTCCGGAGGAGTGATCGCAGGGGTCTTCGAGAGGTCGGACATCAAGATCCGTGCCCGAAGGGGCCGCCCGGCGGGACCACCATCGAGCCTGCCTTCCCGGCCTTCTGGAGATCCCGGTTTCGATCCCTTTGTTCTGCTGATGATACATCCCTGTATCAATTTTGAAACAGGACGCGATCGCTACCCCGGGCAGACCAGCGTCCTTCTCCCTGGGAGAGGAGCTTGCGAGGGCCGGCGGCGATCCGGAAACCTTCGGGTGTCGTCGCGCGACGGTTGCAACTCTGTTCCGTCCGGTTCCGTACAAGGATTCGAGATGTCACGGAGACTCGCCCACGAGCGGAGCCCGAGGGACCGGGAGCGGCGACGGATGGCCGCCATCCTGGACGAGATCACGGATCTGGTGGGGACAGCGGATCCCCAGGGTCGCCTTCTCTACCTGAATCCGGCGGGTCGTCGGCTCGTGGGTATCGGGGACGACGAGAAGATCGCCGATCTCCACATCTCGAGCTTCCACCCCGGCTGGGCCAGGGCGACGAGTATCGAGGAGGCGATCCCGGTGGCGATCCGCGACGGCACCTGGAGAGGGAAGTCGGCGCTTCTCGCCCGAGGGGGAGAGGAGATCCCGGTGGAGCAGGTGGTCATCGCCCACCGGGGTCCGGACCGGAAGGTGACCCACATCTCGACCGTGGCCCGGGACCTCCGGGAGGCCCTCCGGGTGGAGGAGGAGCTCCGGACCAGCCGGGAGCGGATGCGGACGATCCTGGAGCATTCGAGCAACGTCTTCTACAGCCACACGCCGGAAGGCGAGATCACCTATGCCTCTCCCCAGACCCGGGATTTCTTCGACTGCAGCCCGGAGGACGCCCTCCGGGGCTGGAGCGACTTCCTCACGGATCATCCGGAGAATCGGAGGGCGATGGAGCACACCCGGAGAGCCCTGGAGACCGGAGAGAAGCAACCGGTCTACGAGTTGGAGATGGAATCGGCGTCGGGACGACGACTCTGGGTCGAGGTGAACGAGGCGCCGGTGGTCGAGGATGGAGAGGTGGTGGCCATCGTCGGGGCTCTCACCGACATCACCGCACGGAAGCGGGCGGAGGCCCGACGCCGGGAGCTCGAAGAGCAGCTTC
>JAWVZJ010000478.1:0-2007 GCA_033722255.1 Thermoanaerobaculia bacterium
CTGGAGCCGACCCTGGTGGACCATCATCCCGTGGAAGGTCTCCCGGGCGAGCTTCCGGCTGCTCCGCTCCACGAATCCCAGGTGGGTCGCCAGAGAACCGAACTCCTGGTACCGGGGCCATCGGCCCCAGCCGATCCATCGACTCGGATACCAGCCGGCGTAGAAGGCGGCACTCTCCAGGAAGGCCTGGGCCTTCTCGGCCGCCCCCTTGTCCGGGTCGATCAGGTCGCCGGCCACCTGGAGGTGCTTGTCCACGGCCTCCCGGGCCATGAACAGGTGCATGATCTCCGAGGAGCCTTCGAAGATCCGGTTGATCCGGAAGTCCCGCATGATCCTCTCGGTGGGGATCGGTTTCTCGCCCCGGTTCTTCAGGGAGCTCTCGGTCTCGTAGCCCCGGCCGCCCCGGATCTGCATGGTGTCGTCGACGATCTCCCAGCCCCGCTCGGTGTTCCACTCCTTGCAGGCGGCGGCCTCGAGGCGGATGTCGAAATCTCCCTCATCCGCCATCCAGGTCGTGATCCCGGTCGTCGACTCCATGGCGAAGGTCGTCGCCGCCATGTCGGCGATCATGTGGGCGACCGCCTCGTGGTGGCCGATCGGCTTGCCCCACTGGACCCGCTCGTTGGCCCAGTTCCGGCAGATCGAGAGGCAGGACTTGGCCATGCCCACCGAGCCGTTGGGGATCGAGAGGCGCCCGTCGTTGAGGGTCGTGAGGGCGATCTTCAGTCCCCGCCCCTCCTCACCGATCAGGTTCCGCCGGGGCACCCGGACGTCGGTGAAGGTGATGACCGCGTTGGCTAGGGCCTTCAGACCCATGAAACGACATCTCTCCTCCACCTGGACTCCGTCCCAATCCATCTCCACCACGAAGGCGCTGATCTTCATGGTCTCGGGATCCCGGGCCATGACCACCAGGAGGTCGCCGATCGTGCCGTTGGTGCACCAGAGCTTGTTGCCGTTGAGGATGTACTCTTCCCCGTCCTCGGTGAGCTCGGCGGTCGTCACCAGGCGGGCCGGATCGGACCCCACCTCCGCCTCCGTGAGGGCGAAGGCGGAGATCTCACCCCTGGCACAACGCGGGAGATACTCCTCCTTCAGCTCCTCGGACCCGAAGAGCTTCAACGGCTGGGGAACCCCGATCGACTGGTGAGCCGAGAGGAGGGCGGACACGTTCCCGTCCCAGGCACCCAGGAGCTGCATCACCTTCTGGTATTCGGCATTGCTGAATCCCAGGCCTCCGTACTTCTCCGGGATCTTCATCCCGAAGGCCCCGAGCTTCTTCAGAGACTCGATCAGCTCCTCCGGATACTCCCCGGTCTCGTCGATCTCCACCGGATCGCCGTGACGCAGGAGGAGCTCCTGGAGGGCCTGGAAGAAAGCTCGGAACTCCGGACGCTCCTCCTCCTCCAGGGGATAGGGGTGGATCAGATCCAGCCGGAAGTTCCCCAGAAACAGCTCCCTCAGGAAGCTGGGCCGCTTCCACTCCTTCTGCCGGGAGGCCTCGGCGACCTCCATGGATTGCTTTTCGCTGACGTCCGGTTTTCCGTTGGCCATCCTGGTATTTCGCTCCTCTCTATTTCATCTACGGACCTCAGTATAGCACGGATTGCCGCAGCCCGGCATGAATGCCGGGATGTGACAATTCCGGAGAGCTGAGCACTGGGAGCTCGATCCCTCTCGGACCCCCGGCGAGCTCCTGCCATCCCCCGACGGAGCCCTGGACTCCCACAGGCAACCGATCTCTTGCTTACACAGTGGCCTTTCCGACCGGCGGGCACTGCCTGGATCGGCCTCCGCTTCCACCCCGCGGGCCCGCGGAGGAGCTCGCGTTCACGGGGTGCGCTGCCCCCTCTTCCGGCGACCGACGTTTCGGGCCCTCGGACCCGGAGATCCGGCCGAGCGCAAGGGTCGGTTCCGGTCGGGAACCTCCTGGCTCAGCTCGAGGCGGGCTTTCCGTTCCCGTCGGAAGCGGAACCGTTCCCCCCGCCCGGAGTCCCCTTCACCCAG
>JAWVZJ010000479.1:0-2000 GCA_033722255.1 Thermoanaerobaculia bacterium
CGACAGGATCGCGCATCCGAAGAGGATCCACAGGCCCGGCACCGACTCGATCCGTCCTCCCAGGAAGGCGATCCGATACAGCTCGACCAGTCCCGTCAGGGGATTCAATTCCAGGACCCTCCGTAGCCGTTCCGGAACGATGGAGAGGGGATAGACGATCGGGGTGAGGTAGAACCAGCCCATCAGAACCATCTCGAGAATCTGGATCAGATCCCGGAGAAATACCTGGAGTACCGAGAGGCCCGCCGCCAGGCCGAGCACCAGAGCACACTGGAGGGGAAGGGCCAGGAGAAGCCAAGGGAGGGTCTGAATCGAGAGCTCCCCCACGAAGGCCAGGACCACCAGGAACACCAGGGCGGCGATCGCCTCGTGGACCAGGGCCGCCACCACGACGCTCAAGACGAGGAGCAGGGGGGGGAACCGAACCCTCTGGACCAGGGTCCCGTTGTCGGTGATCGCCGTCGCTCCCCGGTTCACCCCCTCCTGCACCGCCATCCAGGGGAGAAGACCCCCGAAGAGGAAGATGGCAAAGCTGTCCGTCCCCAGATCTCCCAGCTGAAACTTCAGCTGGAGAATCACGCCGAAGGCCACCCAGAACAGGACGAGCTGGAAGAGGGGGTGGGCGAAGGACCAGAGGAATCCGCCGATCGATCCGGCGTACCGGCCCCTGATGTCGTGGTGGACGAGCTGCTTCAGGAGAAACAGGTGCTGGCGCATCGGAGAGGGATTCTCCGGCCGATCCCCGGGGGAGGAGAGAGAGGTTGACATCCGCAGGGCCCGATCGTATGCTAAATTCCTATCAAAGGAAAACCGACCGAGGATTCCTTTCGCCCATGAGCTCCAACGCCGACATCCGCCAGGTCCAGCTGGTGGGAAGGAAGATCCGCCAGCTCCGGAAACGGCGGAAGCTGACCCAGACCGAGCTCTCCTCCCGGATCGGGATCCAGCAGCCCGACCTCTCCCGGATGGAGAAGGGTCACTATCGGGTGAGCCTGGACACGCTGTTCAAGATCCTGGCCGAGTTCGACATGGGGATCGGGGAGTTCTTCGACGAGCTCAACGACGAGACCTTCACGGCCCGGGACGTACGCTTGGTGAGCGAGTTCAAGGACCTGGGCCGGAAGGCCCAGCGGGAGGTCGAAGGCTTCATCCGTTTCAAGCGCTCTGAGACCGACCGGCCCGCCGAGAAAGGAACCACGCAGTGAGCGTCACCGGAGGCGAGGTCGCGCAGAACGGACGCTCCCGATACGAGTCTTTCCGTCAAGAGGCCATCCAGCTCTTCCAGGGTGGCGATCTAGACCGGGCGGAGGCCCTCTTCGGGAACGCGATCGAAGCCGCCCGAGAGCTGAACGATCGCCGGCTCCTCGACACTGCCCGGTGCAACCGTTCCGCGGTTCGAATCGCCCGGGGAGACCAGGACGAATCGGTGGCCGAGCTCCGTGAGATCCTCATGGGAACACCGTTCCCCGAGGTGAGCTTCCTGTCCTCCTACAACATCGCCCGGGCCTACGAGCTGGGAAAGGAGACCAAGAAAGGCCTATTCTACGCCCGGATCGCCCGGGACCGGGCCGAGACCCTCGATCGACGGGACTGGATCGCGTCGAGCCACAACCAGGTCGCGAACTTCCTCGTGGCCGACAGCTACTTCGAGGAGGCCCGGGAGGAGTATCTGACCGCCTCGAGCCACCTCGACGAAGGGGACGGATCGTCCGAGGCGTTCCGGGTCACCGTCCTCGTCAATATCGGCTACTGCGAGCTCGTCCTGGGCCGGGTCTCCGACGGCCTCGCCACCGTGTACGACTGCCTCCGACGGGCTCGCCGGCTCGGCGACCGGCGTCTCGAGATGATCGCCCACATGGATCTCGCCTACGGCTTGATGGAGGCCGAGCGGTACGACCACGCCTGGCGCAACGCTCGGAGGGGCCTCGAGCTGGCCGAAGGAGTCGGCGAGGCGAGCTGGATCAAGAACGGCCTCTACCTCGCAGGAGAGGTCGCCTTCC
>JAWVZJ010000480.1:0-1993 GCA_033722255.1 Thermoanaerobaculia bacterium
CTCGAAGTCGGTGTAGGAGCAGCGGCCGTCCGGAGTGACCTCGTTCGTGTCCACATTCAGGGTCTGCCAGAGCGTCTCCATGACGGCGTCCGACCCCCGGAGCATGCAGGGAACGTTCGTGCAGACCCGGATCCGGTGTCGGCCGACGGGGTGCTCGTGGAAGAGATCGTAGAAGGTGACCACGCCGTAGACCTCGGCCGCTGGAAGCTCGAGCTCCCGGGCTACGGCCTCGATCGCCGCCTCCGGAAGCCAGCCCCCCCAGTGGCGTTGTGCGATGTGGAGGGCGGGAAGCATGAGGGCCCGGACGGTGGGGTAGCGGGGCCGAAGGGCGTCGAGCTCCTCTCTCGCCTCCGGCGGGAAGGAGGCCTCCTTCGGGTTCGGGTCCCGGGGGGGAGATTGGACGCTCACGAGATCCTCCGGTCGGGGGTGGAGGTTGCTCGGCGTCCGACGTCGAGGCCTCCCATCAGCCAGATGTACACGAAGCCCACCACCAGGAGCAGGAAGAAGATCATGACGGCCCCGAACAGGGCGGGACCTCCCTCTCGGATCACCAGCGCCCACGGAAACAGGAAGGCGGCCTCCACGTCGAAGATCACGAAATCCAGGGCCACCATGAAGAAGGCGATGGAGAGCCGCTTGTGGGAACGGTCCAGCAGCGGCATCCCGGACTCGTAAGTGGAGAGCTTGACCCGGCCTCCTCGGCGGCTTCCGAGGAGCCAGGAGAGGACCAGGATCACGCTCCCCAGGGCCAGGGCCAGACCCACACCGAAGAGGATCGGATAGTACGTCTCGGGCACGTCGACGAGCTCCTGAATGGTCGGGTTGTTCGTTCTCCGGACTCGGGCCGAGCGTTGCGCCCCCAGGCGCAGCAGGAGGGCGACCCGGCGAGTGCTCCGCCCGACTCTCCCTCCAGAGCCCGATCGGTCCGTGAGTGTAACTGAGGGATCGGGAGGCGACAAGGCCTCGGTTCCGGAATCTGGCCGATCCCACGGCGACGCCTGGCTCTCCAGCTCTCCGGTCCCCACGGGACTGCTGAAAGGGAGCCTCGAGGGGCCGAGCCCCGGAGCCGGAAAGCCGAAGTCGAAGCCGACCGTATGCTATAAGTGATCCTCCTTCCGAATCGGAGAATCCGACGCCATTCCGGATCGATGCGAGACGACGTGATCGCCGTGCTCCCCGCCTACGACTGCGAGGGCTCCGTGGGTCCGGTCGTGGCTGGGCTCCGTCGCCACCTGAGCACCGTGATCGTGGTCGACGACGGGAGCCGGGACGACACGGCTCGGGAGGCCCGGGAGGCCGGCGCCGTGGTGGAGTCCTTCTCCGAAAACCGGGGCAAGGGACGGGCTCTCCGGCGGGGGATGGAGGAGGCCCTGGAGCGGGATCCCGAGGCCCTCCTCCTCCTCGATGCGGACGGTCAGCACGACCCGGAGGACAGTCCCCGTCTCCTGCAGGCCTGGGATCGGGACCGGCCGGACATCGTGATCGGCGCTCGGTTGGACGACCCGGAGGCGATCCCTTCCGTTCGGTACTGGACGAACTACATCGGATCGCGGATCCTGTCCTGGATGACGGGACTCGAGCTCCTGGACAGCCAGTCCGGATATCGTCTCGTTTCCGCCGAGCTCCTCCGCGAGCTATCCTTGGAGTCCGACGGATACGCCATCGAGTCCGAGATGTTGATCAAGGCAGCACACCGGGGGGCCAGGATCGTCCACGTGCCCGTGAAGACGATCTACCGGAGCGAAGTGAGTCACTATCGGCCGCTCCGGGACACGGTGCGGATCTCGTGTCGCGCGATTTACTTCAAGGCCTTCGACGAACCGTGACCGGTTCTTCCCCCGGGTCCTCGACGAGCTCCATGCCGACGATTCGCCCCCTCCGCTCGCCGGGAGGATTCGTCCTGACGTTCGACGTCGAGGAGTGGTACCACACCTGTATGGTGCCGGAGTTCGTGAATCCGACGGTCCGTCCCCCCCTGGCCCGGGAGCTGGAC
>JAWVZJ010000481.1:0-1968 GCA_033722255.1 Thermoanaerobaculia bacterium
CTGCCCTTCGTCAACGGGCTGCTCAAGAAGCGGGGTCTCCAGGACCTGGTGGGCTACAGCTACTTCAAGCACGGCGGGGAGCTCACGGTGGAGATGCTCGACGAGCTGAAGGAGATCACCTTCTACTACGCCACGAAGGCCGGCATCTCCTTCGGTATCGAAGACATGGTCGTCCCGGAGCACAAGGCCGAGATCCTGGACGACGCCCGGGACGAGGTCCTGGAGATCGAGGAGCAGCGGACCGCCGGCGTCATCACCGCCGGTGAGCGCCACAACAAGATCATCGACATCTGGCACCGGGCCACGGAGAGGGTCTCCGAGGGAATGTTCGACCAGATGCACGAAGAGGAGGAGATCCGGGGCGAGTTCAACCCGATCAACCTCATGGCCGACTCCGGCGCCCGGGGCTCCCGGGAGCAGGTGCGGCAGCTCGCGGGGATGCGGGGTCTGATGTCCAAGCCCTCGGGCGAGGTCATCGAGACGCCGATCACTGCGAACTTCCGGGAGGGCCTCTCGGTGCTCCAGTACTTCATCTCCACCCACGGCGCCCGGAAGGGGCTCGCGGACACGGCCCTCAAGACCGCCGACTCGGGCTACCTCACCCGGCGCCTGGTGGACGTCTCCCAGGACGTCATCGTCACCGAGGAGGACTGCGGCACGATCGACGGGATCACCGTCGGGGCGATCATGGAGGGTGGAGACATCCTCGAGTCGCTGCGGGACCGGATCGTGGGCCGGGTGGCTCAGGAGGAGGTCTACGACCCCCTCACCGGTGAGATCCTGGTCGAGATCGGCCAGGAGATCACGGAGGAGATCGGAGGGGCCATCCAGGCCGCCGGTCTCGAGCGGGTGAAGATCCGCTCCGTGCTCACCTGCGAGGCCCGTCGGGGCGCCTGTGCCATGTGCTACGGGCGGAACCTGGCCACCGGTCAGATGGTCGAGCTCGGCGAGGCCGTCGGGGTCATCGCCGCCCAGTCCATCGGCGAGCCGGGGACCCAGCTCACGATGCGGACCTTCCACTACGGGGGCACCGCCAGCCGGGTCTCCGAGCAGTCGAAGCACGTGTCCAAGAACCCGGGGATCGTCAAGTTCCTCAACGTCAACACCGTGGAGAGCGAGGAGGGAGCCCTGGTGGTCGTCAACCGGAACGGCAAGCTGGTCATCCAGGACCAGAAGGGCCGGGAGCTCGAGCGGTACGCGCTGACCTACGGCTCCCAGCTCCTCGTCCGGGACGGTGAGGAGATCAAGCGGGATCAGGAGCTCGTGGAGTGGGACCCTTTCACCTCGGCGATCCTCACCGAGATCGGCGGCAAGGTCGAGTTCCAGGACATCGTCGAGGGCGAGAACGTCCGGGAGGAGACGGACCGGGTCACCGGTCTCACCCAGCGGATCATCGTCGAGGCCTCGGCCCAGGACAAGCGGGCCCCGGCCCTGGTCATCCACGGCGAGGAGGGAGAGGAGAAGCGGTACTTGCTCCCCTCCGGCTCCCACCTGGTGGTGCAGGAGGACGAGGAGGTCCATCCCGGAGACGTCCTGGCGAAGATCCCCCGGGAGACCACGAAGACGAAGGACATCACCGGCGGCCTGCCCCGGGTGGTGGAGCTCTTCGAGGCCCGGACCCCGAAGGAGCCGGCGATCATCAGCGAGATCGACGGCATCGTCCATATCGGCGATCTCCAGCGGGGAATGCGGAAGATCGTCGTGGAGGGCGACGCGGGAGAGAACCGGGAGTACCTGGTGCCCCGCTCCATCCACGTCAACGTCCAGGAGGGGGAGCGGGTGCAGGCCGGCGATCCCCTCATCGACGGACCGATCAACCCCCACGACGTACTCCAGGTCCTGGGCGAGAAGGAGCTCCAGCGGTATCTCGTGGACAAGATCCAGGAGGTCTACCGCTCCCAGAGCGTCAACATCAACGACAAGCACATCGAGGTGGTCGTCCGCCAGATGATGCGGTCGGTGAAGATC
>JAWVZJ010000482.1:0-1947 GCA_033722255.1 Thermoanaerobaculia bacterium
CGGAGACCTGGCGACTCTTCCTCGGAGTCCTGATCGCGGCCGGGATCGCCGCGGTGGCCCTCCCCTGGCGGGAGCTGGCCCGCCGTCGCCTCCTCCCCTTCTACCTCTTCGGTCTCTTCCTGCTGATCCAGGTCGTCCGCCTCCCCGTGCTCCGGGCCGAGGGCTACGCCCTGGCCTCCCTGGGCTGGATGGGCGTCTTCCTCGGCCTGGCCCTGGCCCGGGCGGGCCGGGGTTTCAGTCCCTGGGATTTGGCCCGGGCCCTGGTCGTCTTCCTGGTGGCCGTCGGCGCCTTCGAGGCCTTCTACGGTCTGGCCCAGGCCCTGGGCGGCGTCGACGCCATCGGCTCCCACGATCGGGGCCTGGGGGCCATGGCCACCGGCACCTACATCAACCGGAACCACTTCGCCGGCCTCCTGAACCTCACCCTGGCCCTGGCCCTGGGTCTGATCTGGTACGGCCTCTCCCGGCGCTCCGGTGGACGGGCCGGGGGCGGCTCCGGCCGCCCAGCCGCCGAGCGCCGGGCCTGGAGCTGGCTGGTAGTCCTGGCCACCTCGTTCATCGGGGTGGCGGTGCTGCTGTCCCGCTCCCGGGGCGGCACGATCACCCTGCTCCTGACCGTGGCCTTCGTCGCCGGTCTCCTGGTCCTGGGCCGTCGGGGCCCGCGCTCGGCCCGGGTCCTCCCCTGGATCCTCCTGATGACGATCCTGGGTCTGGGCCTGGCCGTCGGCCTCGACGCGCTCCTGGCCCGGTTCGCCGAGCTCTCCGAGCGCCAGGGCCGGATCCAGGTCTGGGCCGACACGTTGGAGATGATCGGCGACCATCCCGTCCTCGGGGTGGGCCCCGGGATGTACGAGTGGGCCTTCCGCCCCTACCAGACCGAGGACACCCGCCTCTGGTACCACTACGCCCACAACGACTACCTCCAGGCGGCGGCGGAGTGGGGGATTCCCCTGGCTCTCCTCCTCTGGGGCTTCGTCTACTGGCGCTTCTACCGGGCGAGCCGCACCTTCCTGCTGGACCGGAGTCCCCGGCGCCGGGGCCTGGCCCTGGGCTGTGCGGCGGCGATCCTCTCCCTCCTGGTCCACAGCCTGGGGGACTTCAACCTCCAGATCCCGGCCACGCTGCTGATCTTCGGGGCCGTCCTGGGCCTGGCCTGGAGTCTGGAGATCCGGGACGATCCCGAGACCGAACGCGGGTCACCCGGCCCCTCCCCGGATCCGGAGGAGGTCCCGGGTTCCCTGCCGTCCCTGGCCGCGAAGACCCTGACCCTGGCCCTGGTGGCCCTGGTGGTCACCACCGCCTATCCGCGCTACCGGGCCGTGGCCCTGGCCTGGGACGACCCGGAGACGCCCTCGGAAGGAGAAACCAGATCGGAAGGAGAAACCAGAATGGAGGAGCTCCGGGAGGCCCTCCAGTGGAACCCCGACGATCCGGTGGCCCACTTCCACCTCGGTCTGGCCCACCGGGACCGGGCCCCCTACCGGGACCTGGAGGAGGCCCGGCGCCACCTGGAGGCCGCCGTCGCCACCAACCCCTGGTCCTGGAAGTACCGGCGCCAGCTCGGGGCCCTCTACGAGCTCACCGGCGAGGAGGAGAAGGCCGAGGCCGCCTACCGGGCCGCCATCGATCGGAACCCCCGGAGCGCCGACTACCGCTGGCGCCTGGCCAACTTCCGGCTCCGCCGGGACGACCTCGCCGGGGCGGCGGAGCAGATCGGCCGGGCCCTGGCCCTGGAACCGGGCCTGGCCCCGGCGGCCCTCTCCGTGCTGCTCAAGTCCGGCGCCGACTGGGAGCGGATCGAGGAGATCTGGCCCCGGGACTTCGAGTCCCGCCGCCGGCTCCTGCACCTGGCCCACCGGGAGAGCCTGGTGGCCGCAACCCCGCCCCCGGAGCCGGTCCTCGCCTCCCTCTGGACCCAGCTCGTCACCGTGGAGGAGCCCCTCTCCC
>JAWVZJ010000483.1:0-1939 GCA_033722255.1 Thermoanaerobaculia bacterium
GGCCGCCGGGGAACCTACGTCCACGTCCAACCCGCGGAAGCGGAATAGGACCAGCGCGAAGCCGCATCGGAATCTTTCTGCCCGGGGAACGCCTCTTCGGTACCTGGACTCTCTCTGAGGCCTTTCGGATCGCCACGATCCCCGGGCTTCGTCTGCGCGGGATCCCCGACCCGGCGAGCGTGGAGAATCCTCCGACTCCGCTCTCCCGCTTTTTGGAGGCCGTGGTCCCGCCGGGGCTGGATCTGGCCGCCCACGGGGAAGCATGAACTTCCTCGACGAGGCGACCATCACCGTGGAGGGAGGCCGGGGCGGGAACGGCTGCGTCGCCTTCCGCCGGGAGAAGTACGTGCCCCGGGGCGGACCGGCCGGAGGCGACGGTGGAGACGGGGGCTCGGTCATCCTGGTCGGCGACGAGGGACTCAACACCCTCTATCACCTCCGGGCCCGCTCCACTTTCGCCGCCGAGCGAGGACGGCACGGGGAGGGCTCCAAGCGGACCGGCCGCAGCGGATCGGACCTCGAGATCCCGGTTCCCACGGGGACCCAGGTCTTCGACGCCGACTCCGGGGAGATGCTGGGGGAGGTCCTGGAGGAAGAGGAGCGTCTCGTCGTGGCTTCGGGAGGAGCGGGGGGGCGCGGGAACGCCCGATTCGCGACCTCGACGAATCGAGCTCCCCGGCGGGCCGACCCCGGAGAGGAGGGGGAGCATCGAGAGCTTCGATTGGAGCTCAAGCTCCTGGCCGATGTCGGAGTGGTCGGTCTCCCCAACGCCGGTAAGTCCACCCTCATCAGCCGGCTCTCCGCCGCGAGGCCGAAGATCGCCGACTATCCGTTCACCACCCTCGTTCCCCAGCTGGGGGTGGTGGCGCCGGATCCGGTCTCCGAGCCCTTCGTGATCGCCGACCTTCCCGGGCTCATCGCCGGCGCAGCCGAGGGAGCGGGCCTGGGTCACCGCTTCCTCCGGCACGTCGAAAGATGCCGCATCCTCCTGCACCTGGTGGATCTCGCGGATCCGGAGGCGGACATGGAGGAGCAGGTGGAGACCATCGAGCGGGAGCTCGAGGCCTTCGAACCGGAGCTCCTGGAGCGGAGCCGGCTCTTGGCCGGAAGCAAGTCGGACGCGGCCGTACCCGGAGCCGTGTCCCGATTGGAGGAGGTCGCCAGAGGTCGGGGCCTCCCCTTCGCGACCTTCAGCTCGGCTACGGGCGAGGGGATCGACGAGATGGTGGGAGAGCTGACTCGAAGACTCGCCACGGAGAGGGAGCGGGCTTCGTGAAGGTCGGTCTCTTCGGGGGGAGCTTCGATCCCGTCCATCGAGCCCACCTCGAGATCGCCCGGGCTGCCCGCCGGGATCTCGGTCTGGACCGGATCCTCTTCCTCCCCACGGCGGTTCCCCCTCACAAGCGGGATCGGGACCAGGCCCCGGCGCTGGCTCGTTTCGCTATGGTGGAGCTCGCCCTGCTGGAGGAGCACCGCCTTTTCGCCTCGGGTTTCGAGCTCGGGCCTGACGACCCCTCCTACACGGTGGAGAGCCTGGAGCACTTCCGGGACCTCTGGCCCCGAGCCGAGCTCCACCTCCTCCTGGGCTCCGACTCCCTGGCCGAGATTTCGACCTGGCATCGCTGGCGGGAGCTCCCCGGGCTGGCCCGCCTCGTGGTCTACCCACGCCGGGGAGCCGGGCGAGAGGAGATCCTCGAGAGCGCTCGGCCGGAGATCCTGGACGCCCTGGACCGGGAGCGGATCCTGTTCCTCGATCACCGGGAGTGGGAGATCTCGTCGACAAGAATTCGAGAAGCTCTGAAGCGGGGGGACGATCCGCCGGAAGGTTGGGTTCCCCCCAGAGTGTTACACTACATGAGGAAGTACCATCTCTACGATGAAGGAAGCTCTCCCCTCGGAAACCCCTGACACCTCCCCCCTCGACGAAGCCGAGACGGCA
>JAWVZJ010000484.1:0-1916 GCA_033722255.1 Thermoanaerobaculia bacterium
CGGGTCAGGGCTCCCCGGAGATAGGAGATCGCCCACCGGCTGGTGAACAGGACGGGCTCCGGGTCCCGCGTCGTCCGGAGGAGGAACTCCCGCTTCCGGAGGCCGCCGATCCGCTCGGCCAGGGCCTCCGGGTCGGCGACGCCGGTGGCGGAGCGCAGTCCCTCCAGGATCCTGGCCTTGTCCCGCTCGGTCTGAAGGCGTCCGATCATCCAGGTGCCGGCGTTGGCCATGGTCTTGTAGTCCAGGTCCACCGGATTCTGGGTCGCCACTACCATCCCGAGCCCGTGGGCCCGGGCCTGCTTGAAGATGGTCAGGATCGGCTTCTTCGAGGGCGGCTCCGCCGTCGGAGGGGCGAACCCGAACATCTCGTCCATGTAGACCAGGGCCCGGAGATCGGAGGTTCCCGGCTGCTGCCTCATCCAGGTCACGAGCCGGGTCAGGAGGAGGGTCACCACGAACTGGCGCTCCGGGTCCGAGAGGTGGGCGAGGTAGACGATGGAGGCCCGGGGCCGGCCGTCGGGAGCCCGGAGGAGGCTGGAGATCTCCAGGGGCTCTCCCTCGAGCCAGGCGGTGAAGGTGGGAGAGGCCACCAGGGCGTTGAGCCGCATGGCCAGGCGACGTCGGTCCTTCTCCGGGATGAAGTCGTCCACGGGAAACACCCCCAGCTTCCGCAGGGGCGGATCCTGGACGAGGCCGATCAGGCTCGGGAGATCCAGGTCTCGGCCTTTCCGCCAGACGTGCTCGATCACGTTGGAGAGGAGGATGTGCTCGGGGTCGGAGAGGGGATCCGCGCCGAGGTCCGCCATGGTGAGGAGGCTGGAGACGAACCCCTCGATCTCGTCCCGGAGGGTCTCTCCGTGGGTCTCCCAGTCGAGGTTCGGGGCCCGCAGGGAGCCCACCAGATCCAGGGGTACGCCGGCCTTCGAGCCCGGGGTGTAGATCGTGGTCTCGGCCGCCTCCCGGAGCCGGCGCATCCGGTCAGGCCCGATCTCCCAGGTGGCGAGCCCGGTCTTCCATCGCTCCGCCGTCTGTCGGGCGAGCTCCCGGACCTCGAGCTCCCGCCGGCGCGCTTCGGCCGGGTCCATCCAGGGGAGGAAATCCTCCGCCCGGAGCTCGGGGAAGTTTAGGAGGAGATTCCCCATGTCGCCCTTCGGATCCAGGATCAGGGCGGGGATGCCGGACAGGAGGAGCTCTTCGAGGAGGACGATCCCCAGACCGGTCTTGCCGGAGCCGGTCATCCCCACCACGACGCCGTGGGTCGTCAGATGATGGGAGGGCCGGACCAGCGCCGAGCCGGTGCGTTCCCCCGTTTCCGGGTCTACGGTCCCTCCGAGATAGAGGCCTTTTCTTCTGGTCTCCAATCGAACCTCCTCCCACCCTGCTGGGACGGCCGGGTTCCGGTGTATTCATCTCCGATCGGCCGTCGGACCCGGTCCGGCTTGCCCGTGACGCCCCAGGGGTAGGGAGGAGGATACTCCACTCGGATGGCGACCTCGAGGCGGGAGTGGATGCGAACGCTGCTGTTTCGGTCCCGGGGCCGGACGGTTGTATGGAGTTCATCGATCGGGATCGGGGCCGTGAAGCTCGGCCCGTCACCATCCGCCGGAGGCGCCGCCGCCCCCGAAGCTGCCGCCCCCCCCGGAGAATCCCCCGCCCCCGGAGAAGCCGCCGCCTCCGCTCCCGCTGCTCTGGACCCAGGTGAAGATCTTCGGGTGCCGATCCTCGAAGGCCTGGCCGGCGTCGCTCCGGTGCAACCAGAGCTTGAAGAGGGGAAACCCGAGGAGCCAGAGAACCAGGAGGGGAAGGCCGATCCAGGGGCTCATGAAGGCGCTCGGAAAGGTCCCCAGGAAGGGCATGAGGAACATCCAAAGGAACCAGCTCTGACATCCCTTGGAGAACAGGGCGACGAGCAGGAA
>JAWVZJ010000485.1:0-1906 GCA_033722255.1 Thermoanaerobaculia bacterium
GGAGATCGAGGATCCCCGAGCCCGTTTTCGGGTCGCCGCCGCGGCCCGCATCGGAGAGGTCGTGGAAGGCACGTTCGACCGGGTGTTGTGTAACGCCGCCTTCTGGCAGTTCCCCTCTCTGGAGGAGGCGGTCCGGGCCGTGGCCGGGATCCTGGATCCGGGAGGGCTCTTCGTGTTCAATCTCCCCGTGTCCCGCCTCGCCGGTGGCGATGTCTCCGGGGGTGGCCTTCAGACCGCCCTGGCCCGGGCCGTGGAGGAGGGATCCGGAGAGCCCTTCCGGACCCGGACGGTGGAGGTCGACCCGGGACGCCTGGAGGAAGTGTTGATCTCCGCCGAGTTCTCCTCTCCGGATCGCACCCGATGGACGATCCCCACCACGGAGGGAGAGGTCCTGGAGCTGTTGCGGCTCCCGACCATGATCGGACGCATCGCACCGGACCTGGACCCGGAAGCCCGGCGTCGTGTGCTCGAGCGAGTCGAGGAGAGCGTGGACCGGGACCGGAGCACCGAGGTGGAGTGGGAAATCTGGTCCCAGACACTGACGGCCTGACCGGTCTTTCGACGATGACCTCCGCCGGGCGGGCCGGGCGGCGCCCGGCCCATGGGTCCGACGGGCATCGAGCCCGATCGTGGAGCGTACTCAGGTTCGCTTCTTGGCCCAGTAGATGAGACCGCCCTCCAGAAGGACCTCGATCTGGCGTCCCGAGAGGGCGTGTTTGCAGGTGATGGTCTCGCCGCTATCGATCAGCTCCACCCTCACCTCGTCGCCGGACCTGACCTGTTTTCGGAGATCGGGAATCCGGATCGTCGCGCCCTGCTCCACGGCCTCGTAGTCCCCTTCGGTGGTGAAGGTCAGGGGCAGGATCCCGAAATTGACCAGGTTCTGCCAGTGGATCCGGGCGAAGCTCTTCGTGAGGACCACCCGGAGTCCCAGATACCGGGGGGCGATGGCCGCGTGCTCCCGGGACGATCCCTGACCGTAATTGGTTCCGCCGACCACGGCGCTTCCCTGTCCCAGGTCCCGAACCTCCGAGGCCCGCTCCGGATAGCTCTCGTCGACGATCTCGAAGACGAAGTTGCTGATCTCCGGAATATTGCTCCGGAAGGGGAGGATCCGGGCTCCCGCCGGCATGATGGCGTCGGTGGAGACGTCGTCCCCCACCTTGAGCAGCACCGGGACCTCCAGATCGTCGGGAAGGGGCTCGAACTCCGGGATCGAGACCACATTCGGGCCCTTCCGGATCTTGACCAGTCGGGCCTCGTCGGGATTCGGGGGCTCCACCAGCATCTCGGTGTTCACGATCGGATCGTCGAGATCCGGGATCCGGGGGTAGTCCATCTCGTCGGCGAGCTCCCTGGGATCGGTGATCTCTCCCCGCAGCGCCGAGGCCGCCGCCGTCTCCGGAGAGACGAGGCAGACCTTGTCCTCCTTCGTGCCGGAGCGTCCGGCGAAGTTCCGGGGGACCGTCCGGAGGCTGATCTCGTCCGTGGCCGGAGCCTGTCCCATCCCGATGCACCCGTTGCAGCCGGCCTGATGGATCCGGGCGCCGGCGTGGATGAAGGAGGCCAGATGTCCGTCCCGGACGAGGTTCTCCAGGACCTGTCGGGAGCTGGGGTTCACGTCCAGGGAGACTCGTCCCGGGACCCGCTTCCCCTTCACGATCTCCGCCGCCACGGCGAAGTCCCGGTACCCCGGGTTCGCCGACGAGCCGATGTAGGACTGGTAGATCTCCTCGCCGGCGACGTCCCGGACCGGTTCCACGTTGTCCGGGTTCGAGGGCAGGGCGATCAGTGGCTCGAGGCTGGAGAGATCCACCGTTTCGTGAACGTCGTACGCGGATCCCTCGTCGGCGACGATCTCCTCCCAGTCCTCCTCCCGTCCCTGGGCCCGGAGGAAGCGTCGCAC
>JAWVZJ010000486.1:0-1906 GCA_033722255.1 Thermoanaerobaculia bacterium
GTGCGAGCCGACACAGGCCGGACGGGAGGAGGCCGCGGCCCGGGTGGTGGAGGAGACCGGGGGGGTCCTCGTCCATCCCTACGACGTTCCGGAGGTCATCGCCGGTCAGGGAACCTGTTTCCTGGAGATGGTGCAGCGAGTGGCGGAGCTGGACCTGGTGGTGGCCCCGATCGGCGGTGGTGGTCTCCTCTCCGGTACCTCCCTCGTGGCCCGGCGGCTCCTTCCTCACGCCGAGATCGTGGGGGCCGAGCCCGCCGGCGCCGACGATGCCTATCGCTCCCTGGAGGCGGGAAAGATCGTCCCCGTGGCCGAGCCCCGGACCATGGCCGACGGGCTCCGGGCCACGATCGGAGAGCTCCCCTTCCGGATCCTCCGGGAGGCCGGAGCCCGGATCGTCCGCGTCTCCGAGGAGGAGATCCGGCAGGCCCTGCGCCTGGCCTGGGAGCGCTTGAAGGTGGTGATCGAGCCCTCGTCGGCGGTGGCCCTGGCCGCCCTCCGGAAGGAGGAGCTCGCAATCCGGGACCGGAGGGTCGGCGTGATTCTCTCCGGGGGCAATGTCACGCTCCCCGAGGACTGGCCCTGATCCGCAGTCTCCGTTCCTCCGGCGGCTCCTCCCGGGATCGTCCGAGTGTTATCGATCCAACCGCACCGGCTCCTCAGCCAGGCGTCGCTTCAGCGTCTCCAGGATCTCGGCCGCGTCCCCGGTGAGCTCCCCGACGGGCACCGGGATCTCACGGGCCGCCATCCGCCGGAGGAGCTTCTCCAGGCTCCTGCGACGGCTCACCGTGAAGTGGGTCCGATCCAGGATCCGATCCATCAGCTTCCGGTCCAGAAGATCCCGGGCCAGGTCGGACGCCGCCTTCCGGAGGCGTTCCACCAGGATCCGGACCCCGGGAATGACGGGTTCCATCAGGGCCCGGATCTCGTCGTCTCGGAGCCGGCGAGCCGGTCGCTCCCGGTTGTCCGACACCACCTTCACACACTGGACCAGCTCGGCGGTGGCCGAACTCCGGGCCGGTCGGAGGAAGCCGGCCGCCTCCATGTCGTAGGCCACCTCGTCGGCGTACTCCAACTCCGGCGCGTGCACCGTGTGGAGCTCCACCGGAGGCCAGGGCGAGGAGACGATTTGAGGGGGGAAGAGACTCTCCCCGTCTTCCCTGTCCACCACCTTGTGGGCGATCCGGATCTCGCCCACGGGGAGGCTCCGGTGTCCGCACAGGCCGACGTTGAGCCAGATCGCCGGACCCTTCCCGGACTCCGCCGTCAGGGCCTCGGTGCCCCGGGTCGCCGCCTCCCTGCCGATCCCGGTGACCACGAGCCGGCACCTCTGATTGCGGAATCTCCGGAGCTCCCCGGACCCCGGTTCCGGACGGAGACTCCAGGCCTCGATCAGGGGCCGGGCCTCCGGCATCAGGGCCACGACCAGATGGAGGGGTACGGGAGACCCGGGGGCGCCGGCCTCTCGTCCCCCTTCCTCGCCTCCTCCTCCGTCTCCTTCCTCGGGGACCATCGGGGTCCTACCGAATCTCGATCACCAGCCGACGGGGCCGATTGTCCCGGAGGACGTCCACCTGGACGGTTTCCCCCGGAGCCTCCTCGTAGACGTACTTCAGGAAGCCCTGGGGTCCCTCGATCTTCTGTCCGTCCACTCCCAGGATGATGTCGCCCTCCCGGAGCCCGCCCCGGTCCGCCGGGGATCGCTCCTTCACGGCATCCACGATGGCCCCCTCGATCCCCAGGTAGGAGAAGTCGGTGGAGTCGAACCGGATGCCGAGCTCCCGGACGCGGCGCCGGGAGCGATCCCGACCCTCCTTCGGTCGGCTCCGGGCCTCCAGAGCCTCTTCGATCTGCTCGAGGTTGGTTCGGGCGGAGGTGAGCTCCGGATCCAGCTCCAGGGCCCGCCGGA
>JAWVZJ010000487.1:0-1899 GCA_033722255.1 Thermoanaerobaculia bacterium
ACCTTGACATAGATCGACTTGCCGGTCTCCTCGTCGATTCCCAGAGGCTCGTCGGCCTTGGCCCGGACCTCCAGGAGCTCCCGGGCCTTTTCCGGCGTGAGCTCGTCGATGAGGAGATCGACGGGTACCGTGGCCCGGTCCCCTTCCTCCCCCTGTCCTCGCTGCACGTAGATGCTCCTCCGCCCGATCCTCACCCGGATCTCCTTCCCGGTTTCCGGATCGGTTCCTACGGGAATGGCCGGGTAGTCGATCTTCGGGAGCTCCTCCTCGATCTTGCTCTCCAGGCCGAGCCCGTCGGTCCCCTCCCCGAAGTAGAACCGGCTCAGGAACTCTTTTCGGTCCAGCTCGCCGGCAGCGATCTCGTCCAGGGCGTCTTCCAGACGGGCCGTGAACCTCACGTCGACGTAGCGGGGGAAGTGCTCCCGGAGGAGGTGGGTGACGGCGATGCCCACGTAGGTGGGGACCAGGGCGCTCCCCTTCTTGACCACGTAATCCCGTTCCTGGATGGTGGAGATGGTGGGAGTGTAGGTGGACGGGCGGCCGATCCCCTCCTCCTCGAGCTTCTTGACCAGGCTCGCCTCCGTGTACCGGGCCGGGGGTCGGGTCTCGTGGCCCTTGGGCTCCGTGTTCCGGATCACGACGGGGCTCTTGCCCTCCGGGGCCTCCTCCTCGCCGATCTCGTCTCCCTCCTCCAGGTCCGGTAGGAAGGTGTCGTCCCCCCGTCGACCGGTGACGGCGAAAAAGCCCGGGAAGCGGAGCACGGAGCCGGTGGCCCGGTAGACGTGGTCCTCGCCGTCGAGAGCCACCGTCAGCTCCAGGGTGGTCTGGTCGAGGATCGCGTCGGCCATCTGGGAGGCCACCGTCTGCTCCCAGATGAGCCGGTAGAGGGCCAGCTCCTCCTTCTTCAGGTACTTCGTCATGGACTCGGGAGTCCGTCCGATCTCGGTGGGGCGGATCGCCTCGTGGGCCTCCTGGGCGGACTTGGATTTCGTCTTGTACCGGCGGAGCCGGTGGTAGCGCTCACCGTGCTCGGCCTCGATGTAGGAGGCCGCCTCGGCCAGGGCCTTGTCCGAGAGGGTCACGGAGTCGGTCCGCATGTAGGTGATCAGCCCTTCCCGCTCGCCGCCTCCGAGATCGATCCCCTCGTAGAGTCGCTGGGCGACCCGCATCGTCCGCTTGGGAGACATCCGGAGACGTCCGCTCGCCACCTGCTGGAGGGTGGAGGTGGTGAAGGGGGGGTAGGGACGCTTCTTTTGCTTCTTCCGTTCCACACGGGTCACCGTCCAGGGCCGCTCGGTGAGGGATTTCTCGGCGATGGTCTTCGCCTCCTCCTCGCCCAGGAGCCTGACCTCTCCCTTCGGATCGAGCTCGCCGGTGGTGGAATCGAAGTCCCGGCTGGAAACCAGTCGCTCGTCGCCGACCCGGTTCAGGGTGGCGGTGAACTCCCCGCCCTCGCTCTCCAGGAGGGCCTCCACGTCCCAGTACTCGGAGACCCGGAAGCGCTGCCGCTCCTCCTCCCGCTCCACGATGAGCCGCAGCGCCACGCTCTGGACCCGCCCGGCGGAGAGCTTGGTCCGGACCTTCTTCCAAAGGACCGGCGACAGGGAGTATCCGAACAGGCGGTCCAGGATGCGCCGGGCCTCCTGGGCCTGGACGAGCTGCTCGTCGACGGACCGGGGATTCTCCAGGGCGTCCAGGATCGCGTCCCGGGTGATCTCGTGGAAGGCGATCCGACGCACGGGCACGTCGGGCTGGAGGACCTCCTGGAGGTGCCAGCTGATCGACTCTCCCTCCCGGTCCTCGTCGGTGGCGAGGAGGATCTCGTCGGCCTTCTTCACGATCTTCTTGAGCTCGGTGACGCGCTTCTTGCTCCCCCGCGGGATCACGTAGATCGGCGCG
>JAWVZJ010000488.1:0-1876 GCA_033722255.1 Thermoanaerobaculia bacterium
ACGCTGGTCTACAACGACAACCGCTACGTGGTGGAGCGGGCCAGCCTGGTGTTCGCGAATCCGTACCGGATGGAGCCGGTCCTGGACCTCGTGGCCCGAACCGAGGTGGCGGAGTACGACGTGACCCTCAGCCTCTTCGGTCCACTGGACCGGCTGGCGGCGAGCTTCTCCTCGGATCCTCCCCTGCCGGATCTCGAGGTCCTCTCGCTCCTGGTGTCCGGAAGCCCCACCCGACTCTCGTCCGGCTTTCCCGAGCTGGGAGGCGGGGATGCTTCCACCTCGGCCGCCGAGGGCCTCCTCTTCGGACAGGCCGCCTCCCTGATCAGCGAGAGGGTCGGAGCCCTCTTCGGCTTCGACGCCTTCCGCATCGAGCCCCTGTCCACCAGCGGAGGTCAGGTCTCCAGCGCCCGGGTGACGGTGGGGAAGAGGTTCTCCAGCCGTCTCTACGTGACCTACTCCTACGACCCCTCCACCACCGGCGAGCAGAGAATCCAGGCCGAGTACCAGCTCGGGGAGGGCTGGCTGGTGCGGTTGACCCAGGAAGAGGAAGCCTACACGGTGGATTTCCTGCGGGAGCGTCGGTTTTGAAGCCAGCGGCACTCTGGCTGTTGACGGTGGCGATGATCCTCCCCGGTCTCGTCATGGGAGAGGAGGGTCCGGTGGTGGAGCGGGTGGAGATCCGGAGCCGATCCCCTCTGGAGGAGCCGGAGCGGATCCGGGAGCTGGTGGAGATCGTGCCGGGCGAGCCCCTCGCGGAAGAGGGGATCCGGGACACCCTCCGGAGCCTCTACGCCACGGGCCTGGCCACCGAGATCGAGGTCTGGACCCGACCGGTCTCCGGCCAGGAGGTGGTGGCGATGATCGCCCTCCGTCCCCGGGTGAGGATCGTCGCCGTCCGTTTGGAGGGGGAGCCGGGTCTCGATCGGAAGGATCTCCGGGAGCTGGTGGAGCCGAAGGTGGGACAGCCCCTGATCGAGAGCAGAGTCCTGCGGACCGTCTTCCGGCTCCAGGACCGGTACGAGGAGGAGGGGTACCTCGAGGCCAGCGTCCGTCCCTCGATCGAGACCGATCCGGACACCCGGGAGGCGGTGGTGGTCTTTCGGCTCGAAAGCGGACCCCGGGCCACGGTGGGGGAGATCGATCTCCAGGGTGATCTCGGGGAATTCGACCGCGAGGAGCTGCGCTCCCGGTCGAAGCTGGAGCCCGGCGCTCGGTACCGCCGGGAATCGGTCCAGGAGGGAGTCGATCGTCTGCTCCGCTGGCTCCGGGGGGAGGGGTATCGGAAGGCGGAGGTGGAGCTGGCCGAGACGACCTACGATCCCGGGACGAACGCGGTCGACGTGGCCCTGGACGTCACCGTGGGTCCCGAGGTCCGGGTCCGGATTCTGGGTGCCGACCGGGAGAGCCTTCGACGGAAGGGCTTCCTGCCCTTCCTCGAGGAGGAGGGATACGACGAGATCCTGGTCCTTCAGGCGATGGAGAGAGTTCGGCGACACTTCCAGGAGCAGGGGCACTACCGGGTCGAGGTCGAGCGGGAGGAGCGCCGGGTGGGAGATTCCCTGCTCCTGATCCTGCGGATCGATCCGGGACCCGTCTATCGTCTGACGGAGCTCGAGTTCCGGGGCAACGAGGGTCTCTCGGACGACCGTCTCCAGGAGCTGATGACGACGGCTCCCCGGAGGCTTCTGGTTCCGGGAAGCGGCCGCCTGGTGGAGGCGACTCTGGAAGAGGATCTGGACAACATCCGCTCCTTCTACGCCCTCCGGGGGTGGAACCGGGTCCAGGTGGGTCCCCCCCGGATCCAGGAGCTGGGGGGCCGGGAGCTGAAGCTGACCGTTCCCATCGACGAGGGCCCCCGGAGCCGTCTCGTCGGTCT
>JAWVZJ010000489.1:0-1865 GCA_033722255.1 Thermoanaerobaculia bacterium
GGCCGCGACCTGCCGCCGGCCTGACCCTCTGGCTCGGGCCGAGCGAGCTCCGCGCCGACGGACCCCGAGCTCGTCGTCATCCCAGGTCGTCGATCCGGTCCAGCTCGATGGCCCGATCGGCGGCCCAGGCGCAGGCCTTCACCCCGTCGATCAGTCGGGCGAATCGAGGGTCCTCCGTGTGTCCCTGGACGTACCGGGCGTAGATCTGCTGGATGATCACCGCCAGCCGGAACAGGCCGTAGACGACGTAGAAGACGATCGGCCCGGGATTCTCGCCGACCCTCTCCACGTACCGCTCGACGAGCTCCCTCCGAGAGGGATTCCCCGGCAGGGTCGTGGGTGAGAGGTTCAGCCCCTGGAGGGGCTCCGGGTCGCCGGGCTCGACCCAGTAGCCCAGGGCGCATCCCAGGTCCATCCAGGGATCTCCCACCGTGGCCATCTCCCAGTCCAGCACGGCCCGGATCCGGGACCAGTCCCCGGGATCCAGTACCAGGTTGTCGTACTTGTAGTCGTTGTGGATCAGGGAGACACCCCGCTCCGCCGGCATCCTCTCCTCGAGCCATCGTGCCACCTCCTCCATGGCCGGAATCTCGTCGGTCCGGGCCCTCCGATACCGGCCGGCCCATCCCTCGATCTGCCGGCGAACGTAGCCCTCGGGCTTCCCCAGCTCGATCAGACCCGTGGATTCCACCTCCACCCGGTGGAGCTCGACGAAGGTGTCCACGAAGCTCCCGGCCAGGGCCGACACCCGCTCCCTCGGGGGTTCTCGATCCTCGGCAACCGGAGCCCGGAGGATCGCCCCCTCCACCCGTTCCATCAGATAGAAGGGCGCCCCGAGAACCTTCTCGTCCTCGCAGTAGACCAGGGGCTCGGGGACCTTCGGGAATCGGGGCCGCAGGCGGGAGAGAATCCTGTACTCCCGACCCATGTCGTGGGCCGTCTCCACGTCGGAGCCGAAGGGCGGACGCCGGAGGACCAGCTCCCGGTCCCCCACCCGCACCAGATAGGTGAGATTCGAGAACCCCCGGGGGAACTGCCGGATGTCGAGGGCTCCCTCGAGACCCAGGGGTTCCCGGAGAAAACGGGCCAGGCGATCCTCGTTCAGCTCCTCCCCCTCCCGGATCGGAGAGGACCGATCGATCCACGGATTCGACATGGCTGGCTCCCTTCAAGATACGACGTGACGGCCTCCCGAGACTACCGGAGGGGGTCGCTCCTGGAGTCCGTCCTGTCAGGTCGGGGTCTGACCTGGAGAAGAACTTGCAAGATCCAGAACACCGGTGACGAATGGAGAAAACAGGGAGGCCGGCCAGCTCGGCTTCGTTTCCGTCTGGTCCCTCGCCGCCGGAGGTATGGTGGGCGGCGGGATCTACATCGCCCTCGGCGTCGTGATCGCCGTCTCCGGCCAGTGGGCCTGGGCGTCCTTCGTGATCGCCGGCGCCGTCGCCACCACGGCAGCCTTCTCCTACGTTCACCTGAGCAACGAGTTCGAGGAAGGCGGAGGCGCCTTCGAGTTCCTCCGGGAGATCGACCACGAGGGTCTGGCCGGAAGCCTCTCCTGGGTGCTGGTGATTGGCTACGTCCTCACGATGGCCGTCTACGCCTTCGCCTTCGGGCATTACCTCTCCCACGCCTTCGACCTCGGGACGTGGGTCACCCGGGGCTTCGCCGTTGGGATCATGTTTGCCCTGGTAGTCCTGAATCTCCAGGGGCTGGGCTCCACGAAGATGGTGGAGATGGTGACCGTGGTGGAAAACCTGGTGGCCCTGATCGCCCTCGGGGTGTGGGGGGTCCTCGCCTGGGATCCGGTAAAGCTCGTGGCGGGAATCGAACCCCGATCTCCGTGGACCGCAGTCATCGGAGCC
>JAWVZJ010000490.1:0-1864 GCA_033722255.1 Thermoanaerobaculia bacterium
CTCTACCCGTCGGGCCTTCGGGCCCCGGGAGGGGAATCGGAGATAGACCCGGCTCCCCTTCCGGTCCGAGAGCCACTCCTCGAAGGTCTTCGGGCTCTCGATGGGAAGGGGAAGATGGATCTCCCGGGGGATGAACGTGGTCCGCTCGTAGAGCTGGGGCAGGACCTCGGAGAGGAGGCGGGCCGGCTCCACGTCGGCTTCCCCTTCCCAGAAGAGCTCCCGGCGGTCCAGGACCTGGCCGCCCCGCATCACCAGGATCACGACGGCGGCGTTCCCTCCGGCCAGGTGGTGGCCGTAGACGTCCACGTCCTCCCCCCGGGTGGAGGCCAGCTTCTGCCGCTGGGAGACCTCCTCGACGGCCCGGATCGTGTCCCGCAGCCGGGCGGCCCGCTCGAACTCCAGGGCCTCGGAAGCCTCCTGCATCTGGCTCTTCATCCGCCGGCTGACCTCCTCGGTGCGGCCCGACAGGAAGAGGCTCGCCTCCTCCACCGCCCGGTCGTACTCCTCCTTCGAGGTCAGCCCGTCCACGCAGGGTCCGAGACAGCGGTCCATGGGATGGTAGAGACAGGGTCGAGGCAGGGACCCGTCGATGGGGATCCGGCAGACCCGGATCTGGAACAGCTTCTGGACCAGCTTGATCGCCTTCCGGGCCAAGCCCCCCGGCAGGTAGGGGCCGAAGTAGGTGGCACCGTCGTCCCGGACCCTCCGCGTGAAGGCCAGCCGCGGCCACTCCTCCTGGGTGGTGAGCTTCAGGTACGGATAGGTCTTGTCGTCCCTCAGCAGGATGTTGTACCGGGGACGGTGGTTCTTGATCCAGTTGTTTTCGAGCAGCAGGGCCTCGGCCTCGGTGTCGGTGACCACGTACTCCAGGTCGGTGGCTTCGGCGAGCATGGTCCGGAGGCGGGGATCCCCCGGCGTCCGCTGGTAGCTCGGAACCCGCTTCCGGAGGGACTTGGCCTTCCCCACGTACAGGGGCTCCCCCACGGCGTCCCGGAAGACGTAGATCCCCGGCCGGTCCGGGAGATCCTCCAGGCGCTCGAGGATTCGTTCGTCCATGGTCAACGGGAAGGGGGCTCGGTCGGTCGGACTGCGACGCGAGCTCGTGAAAGTGGCTCAGGAGCCCGAGGGAGGTGAGACCCCGGGATCTCGAAGAGCTGGATGACCCGTTGCTCGGTCTCCACGAGCCTTCGGAGTTTGGACATTCCACACCAGAAAATGATCACTCCGGCTCCTCTGAAAGACATCTCA
This sequence comes from Thermoanaerobaculia bacterium, assembly GCA_033722255.1. Lineage (GTDB taxonomy): Bacteria > Acidobacteriota > Thermoanaerobaculia > Multivoradales > JAIOJS01 > JAWVZJ01. Next base: position 1,249 of record JAWVZJ010000490.1, read on the forward strand.
TACCCATTTTCCGACATCTCGTGCGAATCACGGTGTGCACGGCTCGTGGGCAAGCCTTCGGACCTCGGAGGCGGAGCGGGCCCATTTCGGCAGCCACGCACCTCCAGAGCCGGAGGGCGGCCGACGACCGGCGTGGGAACGTGCGAGAGCCGTGTCATCCTGAGCCACCCTACGAGTAAATCTGGAGCTCCCGGAGCTCCTTGAGCCGGTCCCGGATCTCCGCCGCCTCCTCGAACTCCAGCCGCTCGGCGTGGGCCTTCATCTTCTTCTCGAGACGATCGATCCTCTCGTTCAGGGGCAGGTCCGGGTCCTCGGCGATCTCGGAGAGGCGCTGGGGGCCGGCGTCGTAAAGGTCCAGGTTGCTCATCCGGACCAGGGGGCTGTGGATGTCCTTCAGGATCGTCCTCGGCTCGATCCCGTGCTCCTCGTTGAACTCCTGCTGGCGTTCCCGGCGGCGTTCGGTCTCCTCGATGGCCCGTTCCATGGAGCCGGTCATCCGGTCCGCGTAGAAGATCACCCTTCCTTCCACGTTCCGGGCCGCCCTCCCGGCGGTCTGGATCAGCGACGTCTCGCTCCGGAGGAAGCCCTCCTTGTCGGCGTCCAGGATCGCCACCAG
>JAWVZJ010000491.1:0-1832 GCA_033722255.1 Thermoanaerobaculia bacterium
CGCTGGGAGGCCAGGACGAAGTTGCGACCGTCGTTGATCTCGACCTCCACCCTGGGATCGTCCAGGACTCCGTGGTTGATGTCCGGGAAGAAGCGATCCGAGGCGGCCAGGACCTGGGGACTGATCTCCACGATCAGGATCTCTTCGACGGGATGACGGGAGACCGCCCAGGCCGTCCCTCCGCTCCCGAATCCGATGTGGACGACGTCGGTCGGCTCTTCCGTCAGGAGAAGAGGCAGGTGGCCCTGCATCTTCTGGACGGCGAACAGATCGGGGCTGGTGCCGGCGACGTTGACGCCGTTGAGCTCCAGGGACAGGTAGGGTTCCCCCCCATCCCCGGTGGTCAGCTCCCGGATGGTCACCGAGGCCTGGGCGTCCTCGTGGAAGTAGACGAGGTTCCGGGACTCGTCGTGACGAAAGATCCCGGCGGAGAGGATCACCGCGTCGGCCGGGAACAGCATCCCGGCGGCCAGCACCAGGGCCGGGGCGACCCAGAGGACCCGGTTCCAGCTTCCGACCCGGGCCCGTCCCAGGATCCACGCGGCGAGCAGGGCGTTGATCATCCCCACGCTCAGGAGGGCGTTCTGGGTTCCGAGCCAGGGAATCAGGAGGAACCCGGCTCCGAAGGATCCCACCACTGCCCCGAGGGTGTTCCATCCGTAGACCGCCCCGATCTCCTGCCCGATGCGGTCGAGGTCGCGGTGGGCTGCCCGCACCGCCAGGGGGAAGCTGGCTCCCATCAGGAGGGTCGGAGGCCCCAGGACGACGGCCGTGGCCAGGAGCTGGGAGCCGGCCACTCCCCAGTAGGACCCCGGCTCGACCAGTTCCACGGCCTCCACGAGGATCCGGTTCAGCCTCTCGATGGTGCCCACCTGGATCGGGATCCAGAGGCCCAGGAGGAGCTCCAGGAGACCGAGGCCCAACAGGGGCCGGGAGAGGCGATCCGCCCAGGGAGAGATCAGGAGGCTCCCGACTCCGATTCCGGTCAGCACCAGGGCCAGCATGATCGAGTAGGCGTAGACGCTGGATCCCAGATAGAAAACCAGGATTCGGGTCCACAGGACCTCGTAGGCCAGGCTGGTGGCTCCCATGAGGAAGAAGAGGCTCTTCAACCAGGGCAAAACGGGTTTCCGGGCGGGATGGGCCACCGCCCCCATCGGTCGAGAGATGGCCACGGCTCCCAGGGCGGCGAGGAGGTTCGCCCCCGCCGCCAGGACCAGGGTCCCGTACAGGCCGAGCACCCGGATCGAGAGGAATCCGGCCAGTGCGGTACCGCCCACGGCTCCTACGGTGTTCATCCCGTACAGAAGGGCCGTGAGGCGCCCCACCCGGTCCTCCTTTCGGAGGGCCGAACGCAATACCAAGGGCAGGGTCCCCCCCATCATCACCGTGGGAGGGAGGAGAAAGAGGGCCGCCAGCGCGGCCCTGCCGAGGGCGAAGGGCCAGAGCTGCTGTCCGAAGCTCCGGTAGAGGGCCACGTACGCGACGTCCAGGAGCCCGAGGAGTCTCGGGGAGGCCAGGGCGAAGAGGGCCACCGCGACTTCGAAGACCGCGTACCAGAGGAGAGGACGACGCCAGCGATCGCTCCAGCGCCCGATCCAGAGAGCTCCCAGGCCGAGGCCCCCCATGAACACCGCGAGCAACGTCGCCGCCGCCCAGGTGGTGTTGCCGAAGGAGAGGCCGAGGTATCGGAGCCAAACGACCTGGTCCATCAGCGATGCTGCCCCCGAGAGGAGGAAGCAGAGGATCAGGACGATGCGCCGGATCCGGCCGTCAGCCGACATACAGGACCCATCCCACCGCCAGGCCCCAGAGGATCAAGTTCAGCAGAA
>JAWVZJ010000492.1:0-1812 GCA_033722255.1 Thermoanaerobaculia bacterium
AGCACCAGCCGTCTTCCCGGTGGGTCCGGATCACTCCTCCGACCCGACCCGAGCTCTCCACCAGGAGGGTGTCGAGACCGGCCCGCCGGAGGTAGAACCCGGCCGTCAATCCCGTGATCCCTCCTCCCACGATCACGACGTCCCGAGTCTCCATGGCGACGACAGTAGCAGCCAAGCATGCCCGTCACGTTGCTTCGGGCGCTCATGAGGATGGAAATGGGGACCTGACCATTCGATGATCCTGGGCCGGTCCTCCGGTTGCGGGAGCGGGATTCGGGAGCACGTCGAACGGGCACGGTAAGATGGACCCGTCGTGTTCGAAGGGATCGTCCGAGAGCATCTCCAGGCAGCCGGCATCGAGGTCGGCGGAGACCGGCCCTGGGATCTCCAGATCCACGACGATCGGTTCTACCGGAGGGTCCTCCTCTTCGGCTCCCTCGGACTCGGAGACTCCTATGTCGACGGGTGGTGGGACTGCGACGACCTCGAAGGACTCGTGACCCGGCTCCTTCGCCACCGGTTGGAGCACCGCGCCGGGCTCCGGCTCGCCTCGGTGGTCTCCGGCCTGGCGGGGCTGGCGGTGAACCTCCAGTCCAGGGCCCGGGCCAAGATCGTGGCCCGGGAGCATTACGACCTCCCGGCCGGCTTCTACATGTCCTTCCTGGATCCCTACAACCAGTACACCTGCGCCTGGTTCGAGGGAACCGACGACCTGGAGGAAGCCCAGGAGGCGAAGCTCCGCCTCATCTGCCGGAAGCTCGAGCTCGAGGAGGACGACCACGTCCTGGACATCGGCTGCGGCTGGGGCGGCTTCGCCCATTTCGCCTCGGAGCGGATCGGCTGCCGGGTGACGGGGGTGACCATCTCCGAGGAGCAGGCAGCCTACGCCCGGGAGCTCAACGAAGGGCTCCCGGTGGAGATCGTGGAGCGGGACTACCGGGATCTGGAGGGGGAGTACGACAAGGTCCTGGTCTGCGGGATGATCGAGCATGTGGGCTACAAGAACTACCGGAAGCTCTTCCAGGTGGCCCGCCGTTGTCTCGAGCCCGGGGGGCTGTTCCTCCTCCACACCATCGGTGGCAACGAATCGGTGCGGTCCATCGACCCCTGGATCCACCGGCACATCTTCCCCAACGCCCAGCTCCCCTCGATCTCCCAGCTCGGGGAGGCCAGCGAAGGCCTGATGGTCATGGAGGACTGGCACAACTTCGGTCCCCACTACGCCCCGACCCTCCGGGCCTGGTTCCGGCGATTCGACCGGGCCTGGCCCCGGCTCTCCGAGGACTACGACGAGACCACCTATCGGACCTGGAAGTACTACTTCCTCTCCTGCGCCGCCAGTTTCGAGGTCCGCAAGAACCAGCTCTGGCAGATCGTGTTCTCTCCCGAGGGCGTCCCCGGAGGCTACGTGGCCCCGCGATCGGCGACAGCCGAGACCGAGACCACACCGGTCTCCTCTCCGGGCCGAACGCCGGAAGAGATCCCTCAGCCCGCGAGAAGCTCCTTCTCCCGCTCGTCGTAGGCCCGGGCCAAACGTCGGGTCCAGGGTCCGACCGTCCCCCCGGCCACCGGCTCGCCGTACCTGGCGACGACCCCCTTGTCGCCTGTGAGGGTGCCGCAGAGGAGCAGCTCCTGCCAGTCGTCACGCTCCTCGATCCGGGGGGGTCGTTCCCGGAGGGGCATCTCCAGCTCGGCGGCCAACTCGGTGAGAACCGCCCGGGTGATCCCCGGGAGCACAGAGCGGTCCAGGGGATGGGTCTCCCAGGCATCGGAGCGGCGGACCAGAAGCGAAGTGCTCCCACCCTCCCGAAC
>JAWVZJ010000493.1:0-1810 GCA_033722255.1 Thermoanaerobaculia bacterium
ATGCGGGGTTCTCCGATCCGGTTCCAGGCCGCCAGGGCCCGGGTCCGATCTCCGGTGAGGTATCGCGCGGTGGCCAGGATCTGCCACGCGTAGTCCGAAGACGGAGCCAGCTCCACCGCCGACTCCGCCGCCCGCTCGGCCTCTTCCCACGCCTCCATCCTCGCATGGACTCCGGCCAGCTCGGCCCGGACGCGCCCGGAGTCTGGACAGCGCTCCACCGCTTCCAGGAGCCGCCCTTCGGCCAGGCCGGGCCTTCCTTCCCGGACGTGATCCAGGGCGGTTTCGAGAAGGGGAGCACAGACGTCGGAAAGGCTCCCGGAGCTTTCCGTCTCCGTTCCGGTGGTCGGCTCCGGGCTCACCGGGGATCCGGATCGAGAGGCTTCCTCGGATCGACGGGGCCGGGGGTTCCGGCGTTCGGGCGCTTCCGGGGCGCGGGTCGTGGCGCCGTCATCGGCGGGGAGGATCCGAAGCGCCCACTGATTCGTCGGACGCCAGGCCGAGAGGAACGTCTGTTCGGGGAGTCTCTGGAACGGGGATTCGGCCGGGTCGTGGAAGACGACCTCGCCGTCGGTCCAGGCGACGATCACCACGAAATGGTAGCGATCCGGGCCGACCTCGATGAGGGCGACGACGGGCCGGCCCTGGTGGATCTGGGTGCGAACCGTCTCGGGATCACCCCGGAACGGGACCGCGTCCCAACCGAGGCTGCGCACCTCGGCCGTCAGGTCGGCGGTCCGGATTCCTCCCTCTTCCGGTCGAACCAGGGGTTGGAAGTCCTCGGGAAAGACACCGGTGGCACCCCAGAAGCGGAGGACCATGGTGGCTGCGGCCCCGCCGCACAGAAGCTCCGACTGGGGGAGAAAGGGCACGTCGAGGACGGTGCCCCCGCCCCCGGGCGTGTCGCCGTGGCGGAGCGCCCCGGACGTCGGTCTCTGTGCTTCCGTCGCGCTCACAGCGGTCGCGAGGACGAGCCCCGCGACCGCTGCGCACCGAGCGATCCGTCCGGTGATCAGGCGACGATGATCAGGATGAGAACCAGGAGAGCGATGATGAGGGTGGTCGTCGTGATGGTGATGGTGCTCTGCCCTCCGGCGAGCTGCTCTTCCAGGTCCCCGGCCAGGGACGCCACCCGGGACAGCTCGCCTCCCTCGAGGAGGGGGACCGCTCTCCTCGCCCGCTCGACGTCCACGCCCGCCTTCTCGGCGACGGAGCGGACCTCCCCCCGCGCGAGCACCCGATCCACCAGGGCCCGATCGGCCCTCTCCGCCTCCACGTCGGCTCGGACCGCGCTCCGGAGCTCCTGGTCGGTGACCGTGTGTCCCTGGACCTCCTGAGCCCCGACCGTCCCGACGGTCGTGAGAGCGAGGAGAACCAGAATGCCGCCGACCTTCGCCAATCCTCCCATATCCACTCCTCTTTGACGGACGCTTGTTCTACGCTGCTCGCCTGCACATCTGTATCTCCCCGAAGGCGGCTGAGCGTTCCGACCGACTCCGCTCCGGTATCGCTTCAGCCTCCGGGAAGAATCACAACCGGAACAGTCGCGTCACCTTCACCACGAATCCCCGGCTCTCCAGGGTCGACCACCGGTCCAGAACGTCGGTGTCCCGGGCCTCGGTATAGACGAGGAACAGCTCGCTTCCGGGCGCCCACTCCCAGCGCAGTCGGAAGTTCGTGCTGAAGCTGTCGCTTCCCGAGCTGTACTGGACCAGCCCGCTGACGTACGCCCGGGGAGTCATGGTGTAGGTGACCCGGGTGACCGCCACGTGCTGGTCGAAACGGCCCTGGGGGAGGTCGATCCAGTTGAAGG
>JAWVZJ010000494.1:0-1800 GCA_033722255.1 Thermoanaerobaculia bacterium
GCCCTCTCCGGAGCCGCCGTCCTCTCCTGAAGAAATTCCTTCCCCGGATCCGTCTCCCCCGGGCACCGACGTCTCGGATTCAGGCTCCTCCGGCCCCGAGCCGTCCGGCTCCCCGCCCCGGAAGAAGCGTCCCTCCTCGTCGACGCCCGAACCCGACACCGAGTACGTGTCTCCCGAGAACCAGAGGCGCTCCACGGTCATCTGATTCTCGGTCAGGGTGCCGGTCTTGTCCGTGACGATGACATCCACCGCGCCCAGGCTCTCCACCACGGGTAGCCGCCGGACCAGGACGTTGCGGGAGAGCATGCGCCGGGCTCCCAGGGCCAGGGTGAGGGTCACCACGGCCGGGAGGCCTTCGGGGACCGCGGCCACGGCCAGGGTTACGGCCACCAGGGCCACCGAAACGAGGTCGGCCTCGGTGAAGAGGATCTGGACGACCGAGAGGATTCCGATGAGCCCCAGGACCAGCAAGCCGATCCGCTTGCCGAGGCGATCCACCTCCTTCTGGAAGGGAGTGTCCCGGTCCTCGGCCTTCGCCAGCTCGCTTGCGATCCCACCCACGCGGGTATCCATGCCCGTGGCGACCACCACGGCCCGGCCCCTGCCCTTCACGGCATTGGTGTTCATGTAGACCATGCTCTTCCGCTCGGGGAGGGACGCGGATTCGTCCACGGCCTCGACCTGCTTCGGAACGGTTCCGCTCTCCCCCGTGAGGGCCGCCTCCGTCGTCTCCAGGCTCTGGACGTGGATGAGACGTGCGTCGGCGGGAATCCGATCCCCCGCCTCCAGGGCCAGAACGTCTCCCGGCACCACTTCCTCCGAGGGAATCTCGTGCTTCTCCCCGTCCCGGATCACCGTGGCGTCGGGGGTGGAGAGCTCCTGGAGTGCCTGGATCGCCTTCTCTGCCTGGTAGTCCTGGAAGAAGCCGAAGATTCCGTTTCCCAGCAGGATCAGGACGATGAGGACGGCGTCGGTGTACTGGGGCTCCGATCCCGGTAGGAAGCCCACCAACACCGAGACGGCCGCAGCCAGGAGGAGGAGGTAGATGAGGAAGTCCTGGAACTGGGCCAGGAAGATCCGAAGGGGAGAGATCTCCTCCTCACTCCGGATTCGGTTGGGCCCCGACTCTTCCCGACGCCGCTCCACTTCGGATCGGGAGAGTCCTTCCGAGCTCGTCTCCAGATCCGAAAAGACGTCATCGACCGAAAGGGCGTGCCACCTCTGACCACCGGAGTCACCCTCCCCTTCCTGCTCGGAGCCTCCTCCGGCGTCGGTCACCCCTTTCTCGACCCCCTGCTGGGAGTTCATCGGCCCCTCACGCGAATGCGAGCGTCCGCGATCCGATACCCGTCACCGGGCTCGAGGGCGAAGATGGGATTCAGGTCCAGCTCCCGGATCTCCTCCACGGCGTCCACCAGGAGGGAGAGGCGGAGGAGAGCGTCCTCCAGAGCGCCCACGTCGGCTTCCGGATGTCCCCGATATCCCTGCAGCAGCTGCCAGCCCCGGATCTCCCGGACCATCTCCCGGGCGTCCCGATCCGTGAGGGGGGCGACCCGGAAGGCCACGTCCCGGAGGATCTCCACGTGGATCCCGCCCAGGCCGAAGGCGAGAACCGGCCCGAAGACCGGATCCTGGCTCATCCCCGCCATGACCTCGGCGGAGCCTTCGAGCATCGGCTGGATGAGCACCCCCTCCATCTGCTCCTTCTTCCCCTCCTGCTCCAGGATCTCCTCGATCTCGGAGAAGGCGCCTCGCACGCCGTCCTCGGTCTCCAGGTTCAGCTTCACGGCCCCCAGATCC
>JAWVZJ010000495.1:0-1799 GCA_033722255.1 Thermoanaerobaculia bacterium
CGGAGGGTCGGGCTCCGACTGGCGGGGATCGAGGGCTCCGCTCCGGTCGTGAGCGATCCCCGGACCATGGCTCAGCTCCGGGCGGCCACCCGGATCCTGGGCACTCTGGACCGGGTCCAGGCCAAGCGGGAGAGGGTCCAGGCCCGGAGAACCCGGAGCGACGAGGAGCTCCGGTCCCGTTTCCCGCCGGTGGTGGTCCCGACCTACCCCGGGGACGAGGACCTGTTCCGTGACCCCGGCTTCCGGGCCCTCCTGCCCACGGAGATCCCTTGGAGAGAGGCCGGTCTGACCGAGATCATGGAGTGGGATCCGGCCCCGGAGCGAGCGCCCGTGGAGGATCCGTAGATCAGAGGAAACGCCGCGGGAGTTCCTGCTACACTCGCCGTCGACGTTCGATGGCCGCAACAGGGCCGTGTGCCCGCGGAGCCGAAGTAACCTCAGAGAAAGGAGGCGTCGTATCGCCAAACGACAGAGAACCCGAGTCAACCGACAGATCCGGAAGAGTCCGGTCCGCCTGATCGACGAGGAAGGGAATCAGGTCGGGGTGGTGCCCGTGAAGGAGGCCCTGGAGACCGCCGAGTCCAAGGACCTCGATCTGGTGGAGGTGGGACCGAACGCGGATCCTCCGGTGGTGAAGCTCATGGACTGGGGGAAGGTCCGGTTCGAGCGCGAGAAGGCCCGGAAGGAGGCTCGGAAGAAGGCGACGTCCATCGAAGTCAAGGAGGTCAAGTTCCGACCGACCATCGACGACCACGACTTCGAGCGGAAGGTGGATCGGGCTCGACGGTTCCTGGAGAAGGGGAACAAGGTGAAGGTCACCGTGTTCTTCCGCTACCGGCAGCTCCGCCGCCCCGATCTGGGCACCGAGCTGTTGGACGAGGTCATCGAGGAGACGAAGGACCTGGCCGAGGTCGAGAGCCGCCAGGGCCTGGAGGGACGCCGCATGGTCATGGTTCTGGCACCGGTGAGCTGAGGGCTCGCCGCCAGCCGGGAAGATCCACGACCTCGATTCGCACGTCCGGTTGCTCCCGGACCAGGCGATCGGCCAGCTCCCGGATCGACTCCCCGGTCTCGGGATGAACGAGATCCGGGGCGACGTCGGCCAGAGGCCGGGCCAGGTGACGACGGGTGAGGAGGTCGGGCTCGGTGACGGGCCCTCCCGAGCCGTCCCACCAGAGCAGGTCGAGATCGATGGTCCGGGGTTCGTAGGGGTTCCCGGAGCGCTCCCGGTCCAGTCTGGCCTCGATCGGCCGCAGGACCCCTCGCTTGAGCTCCGCCGGTCCCCGCTCGGTAGTGATGGAGACGGCAGCGTTCAGGAAGTCGGGCTGGCCCGGAGGCCCGATCGGCTCGGTCGCGTAGACCCGGGAGACTCCGAGAATTCGGACCTCCCCGGCCAGCAGTCGGAGGGCCGCCGGAAGGTTTTTCTCCGGCTCCACGTTGGAGCCCAGGGAGAGATAGGCCGTGGCCCGGTGCGCCCGGGTCACGGAAGAGCGTCCCGCTCCCGGGTGATCTCGACTCCTACGGAGCGGGCGAAGCGGAGGGCCCCCGGCTTCTCGATCCGGAGGGTCACCCGGTCCACGGGAAAGTCCTCCAGAATCATCCGGGCCAGGTCTTCGGCGAGCTTTTCCGCCAGGTGGTCCGATCCGTTCTCGACCCGTCGGATGATCCGTTTGGAGATGCTCCGGTAGTTGACGGCATCCTCGATGCTGTCGCTTCGGGCTGCCGGTCCGAGGTCGGCCTCGACCTCCACGTTGATCAGGATGTCCTGGCGCTTCGTCCGCTCGTCGGGCTTGATCCCG
>JAWVZJ010000496.1:0-1775 GCA_033722255.1 Thermoanaerobaculia bacterium
AGGCGCCCCACGGCCGGATCGCCCTGGGGATCCTCCTGTTTCAGGATCTGATGTTGGCACCGATCCTGGCCACCACTCCCCTCCTGGCCGGAGTCGACGCCGGGACGCCTCTGGAGGTCGCCATCCGGTTCGGCGCATCGGCCGCCGTCCTCGCCGGTGTCTTCGTAGCGGCCCGTTTCCTGGTGCCGCCTTTCCTGGGGCGCCTCATCGGAGTACGGCTCCACGACATCTTCCTCCTGGCGGCCGTGGCCACCTGTCTCGGTCTGGCTCTCTTGACAGCGGAGCTCGGCTTCTCCGCCGCCCTGGGGGCCTTCCTGGCCGGCGTGCTCCTGGCCGAATCCGACTACTCTCATCAGGTGGCGGCGGAGATGGCTCCGTTCCGGGATGTCTTCACGAACTTCTTCTTCGTGTCCGTGGGGATGCTCGTGGACCTGGGGCAGGCCGGGGCCCACCTGCCCGCCGTCCTCGGCCTCACCGCCGGCGTGATCCTCCTGAAGAGTCTGGTGGCCGGAGCCGCGTCCCTGGCGGCGGGTCTCGGCCCCCGGGCGGCCGTCACCACCGGCATGGGGCTGGCGCAGATCGGCGAGTTCTCCTTCGTCCTCGCCATCGTGGGCCGGAACCACGGCCTCCTCGACGGCGAGCTCTACCAGGTGATCCTGGCCACCTCGATGCTGACCCTGCTCCTGACCCCGGCCCTGGTACACCTGGCGCCCCGGATCGCGGACCGCCTGAGCCAGAAGGAGCCCGCCCCTCCGGAGATCCCGGTGGACCGCGATCATGTGGTGTTGGTGGGGTACGACCTCAATGCCCAGGGCCTGGGCCGGATTCTGTCCGAGGGCCGGATTCCCTGGGCGGCCGTAGAGCTCGACCGGACCCGGGTCCGGGCAGCCCACCGACGGGGTGAGCCGGTGACTCTGGGAGACGGATCCCGGAGGGGAATCCTCGAGCACACCGGGATCCACACGGCCCGGGTCGCCGTCTTCGCCATCCCCGATCCCTGGGCTCTCCGGCGGGGCATCTCCGTCGCCCGAGAGCTCAACCCCGACCTGTACATCCTGGCCCGGGCCCGTCGAGTCGAAGATATCGACGAGCTCGCGGAGCTCGGTGCCGACGAGGTGATCGCCGAGGAGCTGGAGACCTCCATCGAGGTCGTGACGAGGGTCCTCCGGAGATTCCACGTTCCTCGGAACGTGATCGACTCCGAGGTCCGGCTCCTCCGGGCGGAACGCTACGAGATGCTCCGGCGCCGCGCGCCTTCGGAAGCCGCGACCCGGACCCTCCTGGCGGCGCTGGAGGAGGGAACCACGGAGATCTACCGGATCGGAAAGGGGGATGCAGCGGCGGGACGGAGCCTCTCGGGCCTCGACCTCCGGCGGACGACCGGTGCCAGCGTCATCGCGGTGGTCCGGGACGGCGTCCCTCGGGGTCATCCTTCTCCGAGCCTGCGGCTCGAGCCCGGCGACGACCTGGTTCTGGCCGGGGGTCACGCCGAGATCGAGGCTGCTTTCCGACTTCTCGGAGGACCTTGACGAGCTGCCGGAAAGCAGCGAGAGTCTCTCGAGCCTCGGAGTGGAATTCTTCCCACCTCTCGGATTCCAACTCCCGGCTCATCCGCCCCTCGAAGCTGGTCAGCACACTTAGGGCGAGGAAGGTCAGCCCCGAGAGAGGCCCGAGCACGAGGAGGCTTCCTGCCGCCAGGTTGCCCGCGGCTCGGAGCTCCGACACCCCCCGATGGGCTTCGATGAAGACTCCCCCCACGATCCACTCTGCGATGC
>JAWVZJ010000497.1:0-1769 GCA_033722255.1 Thermoanaerobaculia bacterium
ACCGCCAGCAGGCCGATCTCCTGTCCGATCTCCGTCGCCGCCTCCTCCAGCTCCTCCGACGAGGTCACTTCCACCGCAGGCTCCATCCCCCGTTCCTCCCGGGTAGTGGTCAGCTCCTCCAGGAGGGAGAAGAACTCCATCCGGGCGAAGATCTCCCGCAGAGCCTCGACATCGGGCTCCTCCCGGTGGAGACGCTCCGGCTCGAAGGGGATCTCCAGGTCGGTGTGGATCGTCACCAGGTCCCGGGAGAGGATCGCGGTCTCCCGGTGCTCCTGGAGCCCCTCCCGGTAACTCTTCCGGGAAACCTCTTCGGCCCGGTCCAGTAGGGTCTCCAGATCACCGAACTCCCGGATCAGCTGGGGGGCCCCCTTCTTGCCGATCCCGGGTACACCAGGAACATTGTCCGACGTGTCTCCCGTCAGGGCCAGGACGTCGATGACCCTCTCCGGCGGCACCCCGAAGTCCTCCTCCACCAGCTCCGGATCGTAGAGCTTGTCTCTCCCGGTATGGAAGAGGGAGACTCCCGGTCGGACGAGCTGCATCAGGTCCTTGTCCGCGGAGACCAGAATCACCTCGTAATCCTCCTCCGCCGCCTCCAGGGCGATGGTCCCCAGGACGTCGTCGGCCTCGTACCCTTCCATCTCCAGGACGGGGATGTCGTACGCCTCCAGCAGCCGGCGGATCCAGGGAAGCTGAGGGATCAGGTCCTCCGGAGTCGGCTTCCGGTGGGCCTTGTAGTCCTCGTACTTGTCGCTTCGGACCGTGGGCTCACCGAGATCCCAGGCCACCCCGATGAGTTCCGGATCCTCTTCCCGGAGGAGCTTCTGGAGCATGTTGTGGAAGCCGTAGACGGCGTTCGTGGGCTCTCCCCTGGAGTTGGAGAGGCCCCGGATGGCGTAGAAAGCCCGGAAGATGTTGGAGTAGCCGTCGATGAGGAAGAGGCGGGGTTTGGACATGGCATCCCGATTGTACCGAGGGCCGCCCGGTCTCGACTCCCCGCCGAGTCCCCGCCCGGATGCGATCCGGTGGGTTACAATCACAGGTCACCACGCCATGGAGCCACCGATTCACCTCCGGGTCTCGCCCCCCGACCGCGAACCCTACGATTTCCAGTTCGACGGGGACTCCATGGTCGTCGGTCGCGCCTCCGACGCGGACCTCCCGATCCCGGACCGGTTCCTGTCCCGGCATCACGCCCGGCTCTTCCTCCGGAACGACACCCTCTTCGTGGAGGACCTGGGCTCCCGGAACGGTACCTACCTGAACGGCGAGTCGGTGGAGGAGGCCACCGAGGTCCAACCCGGCGACCAGATCGAGATCTGCAGCACCATCCTGGGCATCCCCCGGACCGACTCCCGGCAGCCCCGGACCCGGGCGGAGGAGGACTCGGACCTGTCGAGCATGACCTTCTACCGCCCCGTCTCCGACTACATGGAGACCACGAGTCAGACCGCGGCGAAGGAGTTGACCGACGAGAAGAATCTCCGGCGCTACGCCGAGCGTCTCCGGATGCTCAACGAGGTGCACAATGCCCTCGGTCGGTCCATGGAGCTGGACGAGCTCCTGGAGCTGATCCTGGACCGGATCTTCGAGCATCTAGAGCCGGAGGAGGGGGCCATCTTTCTCCGACAACCGGACGGGGAGATGCTCCGAGCCGCGTCCCGATCGATCCGGGGACCGGACGAGAAGGTCTTCTACTCCCGGAGCCTGGTGGAGGAGGTCACCGAGAAGGGGGTCGCCGCCCTGGTGGTGGACGCCCAGGTGGACGA
>JAWVZJ010000498.1:0-1766 GCA_033722255.1 Thermoanaerobaculia bacterium
GACGATCTCGACTGCCCGATCGGTCCCCCACCGGGACAGGGATCGCTCGTGGACGGCCCGGGCCACGGGGCTCAGACCGTGGGGTTCCGAGTCTTTCCCGGAGCTGTGTCCCTGGGGACTCCGATGCGCTGTCGACTCGCTGGTCATAGTCCGATCTCCCTCCCGGAAGGTGGTCGAGTCCGAGATCGCGGTGGACCTCCAGAGAAGAGGGGCTCTGGGACTCAGATCCGGCCACGAGATCTCGATGGCCGGATCGCGGATATACTCAGTATCTCTCCGAGCAATCTACACTTCCCGATCACCATGGTCAAACCGAGCAGCGATCTCACCGACACCGCCCGGTCCCGTCTCCTGGTGTCCCACGACGCCGGGGAGACGATCTTCCGGGAGGGAGAGCCCGGGGCCGAGATGTACATCATCGAGGAAGGAGAGGTGGAGATCGTGAAGGGGATCGGGCCCAACGAACGCCGCCTGGCCCTCCTGGAGGAGGGCGATTTCTTCGGAGAGATGGCCCTGCTGGAGGATCTCGACCGGAGCGCCGCCGCCCGGGCAATCACCGACTGTCGCCTCCTGCCGATCGACGCCTCGACCTTCGACCAGATGCTCCGGGACTTCCCCGAGATCGCGGTACGGATGATGCGGAAACTCTCCCAGAGGTTGAGAGAGCACGATCTGGCCAGCCACCGGGCCCACGAGATCGCCGCCGGACACTTCGAGGAGGTGTCCCGGAGCCGGGTGAACCCCGAGCCCGTGGTCTCCGGGGAAGCCGAGAGTCGAACCACGACCACACCCCAGACCGAGGCCGACCACGCCGTGGGCCATCTCGTCCATCGGCCGACGGGAAGCGAGTTCCCGATCCCGGAGGGCGGGGAGAGCGTCATCGGTCGGCACGATCCGGTCACCGGAAAGACCCCGCCCATCGATCTCGGCGCAGTCGAGGGGGGGCGGACGCTGAGCCGACGTCACGCAAAGATCGCCGAGACGGAGGGCAAGGTGATCCTTCGGGAGGAGATCGGCACTGCGAACGGAACCTGGGTGAACGGCCGCAAGATCGACAAGGGCGAGGAGGTCGAGATTCGGGACGGGGACCGGATCAAGCTGGGCCTGGTGGAGCTGCTCTTCCACCGAGGCGACTCGGAGGAGGAATCCGACTCGTGACCCTGGAGATCGAGACCGTCGAGCACTCGGAGGTGGGGATCCTCCTCCTGGACGGCGAGGTGGATTCCCGGTCCGCCGGCGACCTGGAGGAGGCTCTCCTGGAGCAGCTCCGGCAAGACCGGACCTCGGTTCTCCTGGACTGCTCGGACCTCGACTTCATCAGCAGCGCCGGCCTCCGGGTCCTGGTCATGGTGGGGAAGCGTCTCGCCGCGGAGCGAGGCCGTCTCGCCCTGGCCCGGATGGCGCCGGCCGTCCGCGAGGTCTTCGACGTGGCCGGGATGAGCCAGCTCTTCGCCATCCACCCCGATCGGGAGCAGGCGCTCCTCTGGCTCCAGAAGAGCGCCGAGGTGGCCGAGGTCTCGAGCCTGGCCGGAGAGCTCCTGGGGGAAGAGACGCAGGGGGCCGACCGGGGCCCCCGGGGTGGCGGCGACTTCGAGAGGTCCTCTCTCGCCGCCGACCTCCTCCGTGACGACGACGAGGACGACTGAGCCCGGGCCGTCCCCTGACGGCCCCGCTCTCGGACCGGAAGGGCCGGGACCAGACCATCGAACGGTCAACGGCCCATTCTCATCCCCAGGAATACCCGAAGCCACGCCACGGGCATGTGC
>JAWVZJ010000499.1:0-1755 GCA_033722255.1 Thermoanaerobaculia bacterium
CAGGAAGGCGCGGAGGTCGGAGAATCCCTCGGTGGGCATGATCTCCGCCATCGTACAGGGTTGGAGCTACGTCGGACTCTCGGTTTCTGTCGGTTCCGAGGGGTGTCGATCCCCGGGGACCGGCGCCGGCAGAATGGAGATGAGGCCCTTGGCCGGCGCCTGCGGTGCGCGCGGGCCACGATCGCGTGGGGTAGATGGGTCGGGTCGGAAGGCCCGTGCTCAGCTCCCTGGGATCGGCACTCTTCGGAGCCTCGTCGTCGGGCTCGGGAGTCCGGCTCGTGTTCCTGCGGGGACCGATCAGGGTTCGGCCGGGACCCGGCCCACCACCACTCCGGTGCAGAACCGCTCGTAGACCTCCCGGATGGCCTCGGCGTCCGGTTCCACCGCGACCCGCTGGAATCCGGCGTCGTCGAAGAGCCTCCTCCAGCTCTCGGCGGTCAGGAATCCGGGGTTCGGCCGTCGCTCCGGATCCAGCTCCACCTCGCAGAAGTCCTCCAGGATCAGGAAGATCATCTCCGTGGAGGTGGGCCGATCGGAGAAGGGACGGATCGATTCGGCGGCGATCAGCCAGCCTCCGGGTCGGAGGGAGGTCGCGATCTCGGACAGGGAGAAGTCCAGGTCCGTGGCCACGTGAAGGACGTTCACGGCGTAGACGAGATGGAACGAGCTCGGCTCGACGCCCTGATCGGCGAATTCCTCGTCGATGTCTACGGAGCCGAACTCGAAGGGGAGCTCCGGGGAATCGGACCGGAGCTCCCGCTCGGCCCGCCGGCGGAAGAAGGGGCTGGGCTCGGTGAAGCGATACCGTTCCAGATCCCGGAGGCGATCGTCCCGGTCCAGGGCCTCCAGGAGGGCTCGGGTGCCACTGGCACCGCCGCCGCCGACCTCCAGGATCCGGAACGGACCCTCGGGGAGGCGACCTGCGGCGGCCTCGGCGGCGAGACGGTTGTTCACCGAGTAGATCGGGTTGTCGTTGTGGAAGTAGCGGAGCCAGAGTCCCGTCTTCCCGAGGCCGAAGAGGGCGCTCTGGCCCGAAACCTCTCCCCGGGCCACCCGGGGGTAGGCCTCGCCGGCGGCGTCGAGGAGATCCAGCGCCGCCTCGTTGGCGGGGTCCGTGGCGAGGGTTTCCCGGCGCAGGTCCTCGAGTCGATCGACGGGGGGACCCTGGGTCCTCCAGACAAAACGCTCTCCGGGCTCCCGCCGGACGTGGTCCGCTTCGATCAGCATGGCCAGGATCCAGCCCAGGGCCCGGTCGAAGGCGGGGACGAACCCACCCTCCTCCCGGATCTGGTCCAGGGTACGGGGTACCTCCAGGATCTCGTCGAGCCGGAGCTCCCGGGCCAGCCGGAGAGCCCAGTTCCTGCCGTACCGATCCACGAGCTCCCAGGAGCGGTAGAACTCGTCGGTGAAGAGATCCTCCGGGTAGTCCTCCAGGAGCTCTCGGAGACGGGGATCGACTTCGGTGGAGACAGCCATTCAGGGTCATTGTAGGATAAAGATCCTCGTCCGGCGGACGGCTCATCCCGCCGATCTCGCCGCGCATCCGCACCGAGCCCGTACACGCCTGGAAGGAGCTCCATTGACCGATTCCGACGATCCCACGCCTCCCGGACCCGATTTCTCCGAGGAGCAGCTCGCGACCATCGCCGGCCACGTCCGGGGAATCCTGGAGACCCTGGGGCTGGACCTGGAGGATCCGAACCTCCGGGAGACCGACGAGCGGGTGGCCCGGATGTACGCCGAGATGTTCCACGG
>JAWVZJ010000500.1:0-1755 GCA_033722255.1 Thermoanaerobaculia bacterium
ATCTCGATTCCGGAGGGTCTGAGCGCCGGTGTCGGGCTCCAAGGAGCCATCTCCCGGGACGGCTCGCGGATCGTGCTCGCTCTCTACCGAGAGGGGGCCCGGAGCCTCTTCGTCCGGGATCTCGATTCCAGGGAGTTTCGAGCGTTGCGGGAAACGGAGGGAGCGACCCGACCGTTCTTTTCCCCCGACGGCGAGTGGATCGGGTACTTCGACGCTGGCGACCTGAAGAAGGTCCCCGCCCGGGGAGGCGTACCGCTCACCGTAACTACCGGAGCCGGAAGCGGGTTCAACAGCGCGGCCTGGAGCGAGGACGACACCATCGTGTTCTCCAGAGTGGTGGTCGGACCGGGGCTCTGGCACGTTTCCGCTTCCGGTGGGGAGCCCGAGCCGTTGCCCGTCCCGACCGAGGCCCGGACCGACCCGGTGACGAAGCGGCTCCAGCATCTGGAGTTTCTTCCCGGGAGACGAGGACTCCTCCTCGGTCACGAGCCCACCGACGGCGCCGCGGAACCCCAGGTCTCCGTGCTCGACCTCGAGACCGGAGAATCGAAGATCCTCTTCGAAGGAGAGCGCCCGGCCTATCTCCAGTCCGGCCATCTGACCTACCGATCGCCCGAGGGCGTGTTGATGGCGGCACCCTTCGATCTCGATCGACTGAACGTGGCGGGAGAGCCGATGGCAGCGCTGGAGAGCGTCGGCGCGTACTTCCTCTCCCGCAACGGGGTCCTGCTCTACACGGAGGGCGATCTCGAAGGCAGCGGTGAGCTCGTGTGGCTCGATCCGGGCGGGAACGAAACGGCACTGGAGGTGGGAAGCTTCCAGTTCGATCAACTGGACCTCTCGCCGGACGGCCGGAAGATCGCCGCCGCGATCCGCCAGAAGGTTTCACCCGACCTCTTCCTGATCGACCTGGACAGGGGGGCTCCCCTGCGCCTGACCACCGATCCCGGAGCGGACGTCAATCCTCGCTGGTCCCCCGACGGCACGACCCTCGCCTTCTCGTCGGATCGCGATCTCTCGGTCGGCGTATATCTCCTCCCCCTCGATACGGGCCTTCCGGAGCCCTTGCTCCGGGATTCCGAGCGGTTCGTGGTCGCCGAAGATTGGTTCCCCGACGGACGTCGCCTCCTCATCGAGGTGAATTCTCCCGGCGAGAGCTCGGACCTGTTCACGCTCTCTCTGGAGCGAGGTTCCGACCTGCAGCGACTCACGGAGACTCCCGAGCACGAAGAGACGGCACGCCTCTCCCCCGACGGTCGCTTCCTGGCATTCACGTCGGACAAGACCGGTGTGGAGGAGGTCTATCTGGCATCGATGCCGGAGATGGACCGCCGGTGGCAGATCTCCCTCTCGGGTGGCAGTCAACCGCGATGGTCCCCGGACGGCTCCGAAATCCTCTATCGACAAGGCCGCCTCGTGCTTTCCGCACCGGTCTTCACCGAGGCCGGAGTCTCCGTGGGGCGCCCCAGGGTCCTCGTCGACGGTCCCTATAGTCCCGGGGCCTGGGACGTCGGTCCGGATGGACGGCTCCTCCTCGTCCGCCATGTCCGCCAGACGGGTATGGAGCTCAACCTCGTCACCAACTGGGAGCGGGAGATCGAACGGATCCCAGGTGGCTCTCGGGGAAGCTGATCCCAAGACCGAGCCCACCCACCCCCTCAACCAGTATCTGTCCGGGAACCCTGGATCGATCCCGGGATCGATCCAGGGTTCCCGGACAGATACTGGTTGAGGGGGTGGGTGGGCTCGGTCTTG
>JAWVZJ010000501.1:0-1733 GCA_033722255.1 Thermoanaerobaculia bacterium
GGCCACCTCCGACGTCGACGGGGCCCGGCTCTGGGACTCCGTCGAGCTGGAGCCCTACTCCTGCCGGGTTCTATTGGGAGACCCGCCGATCTCCGAGTGAAGACCCGAGGAGGACCGGATCAGAAGGGGATGTCGTCGTCCTCGCCGGTGTCCCCGCCGCCGAAGTCGTCTCCCCCGTAGTCTCCAGGAGGACCGTAGTCGTCCTGGGGTCCGCCCCGTCGCCCGAGCATCTGGAAGTTCTGGACCACGATCTCCGTCCGGTACATCTTCTTGCCGGTCTCCCGATCCTCCCAGGATCGGGTCTGGAGACGGCCTTCCACGTAGATCTGCTTTCCCTTCCGCAGGTACTGTCCGGCGATCTCCGCTTGTCGGCCGAAGCAGACGATGTTGTGCCACTCGGTCTGCTCCTGGAGATTCCCGTCCCGATCCTTCCATTTGCGGTTGGTGGCAATACTGAAGTTCGCCACCGCCTGGCCGGAGGGAAGGGACCGGATTTCGGGATCTCGGCCCAGGTTGCCGATCAGGATCGCTTTGTTGACCATCGCTCTCTCCTCGTTCCTCGGTGGGTCGGTGGGCCCGGCAGGCTATCACAGGCTCCGGGTCCGGTTTTCGGTGACTCCTTCTCTGTGATAGGACGGAAACCATGCGATTGGTCTTGCAAAGAGTGAGTCGGGCGTCGGTCCGCGTGGACGGGGAGACCGTGGGAGCGATCGGGAGGGGCCTGGTGGTCCTGGTCGGGGTCGAGGAGGGCGACGGAGTCGAGCAGGCGGAGAAGGCGACCCGCAAGCTGTCGGGTCTCCGGATCTTCGAGGACGACGATGGGAAGATGAACCTGGGTCCCCGGGAGACCGGCGCGGCCCTGCTCGTGGTTCCCCAGTTCACCCTGGCCGCGAGTCTCTCCAAAGGCCGGCGACCCTCCTTCGCCCGGGCCGCGGCGCCGGACGTGGCAGAGCCGCTAGTGGAGGAGATCGTGCGCCGGCTCCGGGAGGAGGGCCTCGGGGTGGAGACGGGACGGTTCGGTGTCTTCATGGAGGTGGAGCTGGTGAACGACGGGCCCGTCACCCTGGTTCTCGATGTCGACGAGGACGGAAACATTCCGTAGCGGGCGAGGCCACGGGTCCGTCCGGGTCAGAGCGCCAGGGGCACGATCTCCAGGGGCTTGGGCATGAAGCAGAGGAGGAAGAGGATCAGGGCCGCGGCGGCCAGGGTCCGACGGTGTCCCTGGAGCGATCGCTCCTCGTCCCGTAGGGGAGGATGCCGGAGCCCCAGGATCAGGACCAGGATCGCCCACACGGCCCATCCCGGCCAGAGGAGGGTTCCGGCCAGGAGAGCAACCCACAGCCATCGTCCCAGGGCCCGGTGGGCCCGGGCCGAGACCGAGTAGAGGATGTGCCCTCCGTCGAGCTGGGCCAGGGGAAGGAGGTTCAACGCCGTCACGAAGAGCCCGATCCAGGAGGCCAGGGCGAAGGGGTGGAGATTCAGGACGGTGTTGTCCGGAAGGGGACCGTGGAAGAGGTAGGTGACGGCCTCCAGGGCCAGACAGCTCCCCGGAAGGAAGAGCGCCGGAGCGAAGAGGGGCGGGGAGCCTTCCGTGATCGGCTCGATGGCCGCCGGCGTGGAGTGGGCGACTCCGTAGAAGAGAAAGGGGAGGAGGACGACGAAGCCGGCCAGGGGCCCGGCGACCCCGACGTCGAAGAGCTCCCGCTTGTTCCGGATCGGAGACTTGATCCGGA
>JAWVZJ010000502.1:0-1713 GCA_033722255.1 Thermoanaerobaculia bacterium
CGACTGGCCCGAACGTCCCCTGCTCCGTTCCGGACCAGGGGAAGCTGGGGAACGCGTAGTCCTCGCACTCTCCCCGGGGCGAAGATGGTTCGAGATCAGCCGACCCGGAGTGTGCGTCATGCCCGGGGAGCAACGATGACGAGAACGAAACCGGGGATTCCCCCGCGATTCGGTCGTTCCTCGGCCGCGGCCGACCCCGGGAATGTCGGGCCGAAGTTCGGCCCGGCCCCCTCGAGATCCGGAGCCTCCCACCCTCCTCCCGAAACGCCCGATCCCAGATTCGGCCCTCCCGGAATCGACCCGCGACTGGCCAGATTCACGGAGATGCTGGACGACCGGTATCGAATCCCAGGTGTCGGATGGCGATTCGGCCTGGACGCCCTGGTCGGCCTGGTCCCGGTGGTCGGGGATCTCCTCGGGTTGTTTCTGGGCCTGGCACCGGTCTACGAAGCATTTCGACTGAGAGCCTCCGCTACCGTGGTCGCCCGGATGCTCCTCAACCTCTGGCTCGATTCCACCCTCGGGTCGATTCCGGTGATCGGCGATCTCTTCGATTTCGCCTTCAAGGCGAATCGCCGAAACCTCCGTCTGCTGCACCGAGTCGCGGGTCCATGAGGGGGATCGGCATCGGTTGATTCCGAGCCGCCCCGCCGGAGTCGTCCCTACTTCGAGTCCCGGATCATCGGCACGTGGAGTACGCCGAAATCGTCGTACGGGTCCCCGACGGTGCGGAAGCCGAGGTTCCGATAGTACGCCTCCAGACGGCTCTGGGCGGAGATAAAGACCGGGCCGGGACCGATCCGGGTCAGGGCCTCCTCCACGAGCTCCCGGCCGATCCCTTCACCGCGGAAGGAGCCCGCGACCACGATCCGTCCGAGCACCGTCCGTTCTTCCTCCTCGTACCACCGGCAGTACGCGGTGAGCTCCCCGTCGTCGAACCTCAGGAGATGGACGCTCTCGGGATCGCGGCCATCCACCTCCGGGTAGGGGCAGGCCTGCTCCACCACGAAGACGTCGGTGCGTAACCGGAGCAGATCATGGAGCTCGCCGGGGGTGAGCTCCTGGAAGGCCTTCTGGACGTACCGCCCTGCCCGGCTCCCCATCATTCACTCATCGGGGCGCGCGAAGCCGACGGAACCCGGTCGTCCCGTCATCGGAGGCGGCGCCGGACCCGCTCCCGACCCTTGATCGTCTTCTTCCGCTCCTCGTAGGGCTCCACGGCGTCGGTCCGGCAGCGGGGAATCTTCTGGTCGATCGCCTTCTCGATCCGCTTGATCATCTCCTTGTCCAGCCAGGTGGCGATGGTCGAGACCGTACCGCCGGCGGCTCCCCGGGCGGTGCGTCCGGCCCGGTGGATGTAGTCCTCCTCGGTCTGGGGGATGTCGAACTGCACGATGTGCTCCAGGATCGGCACGTCGATCCCCCGGGCCGCGACGTCGGTGGCGACCAGGATCCGGTGCTTGCCCTTCCGGATCCCCGAGAGGGCCCGGACCCGCTGGTTCTGGGTCCGATCTCCGTGGATCTTCTCCACGTCGTGGCCCTGGAGCTCGAGCTGGCGGCAGATCCAATCAGCGTCGACCTTCCTCCGCACGAAGACGAGCATGGCTTCGGCCTCGTCCTCCTCCACCAGGGCCATGAGGCATTTCTTCTTCTGGCCGGGCTCCACGAGGTAGAGACGATGCTCGATCCCTTCCGCCACCCGGGCGTCCGGGC
>JAWVZJ010000503.1:0-1706 GCA_033722255.1 Thermoanaerobaculia bacterium
CCCGGGAATGCGCATCGGAGCTCCGACGACGATGCGAGGCCTCCCTTGAAAGTCCTCCACCACGAGGCCCTTGACGCGGAGGACATCAGGAGTCTCCTCCCCCGAGCCCCGCCATGCCCCGAACACCGCCAGCACACCCAGGCCGACGAGGAGAGCGAGGACTCCCTGTTGGATCCGGACCGCACGTCGCAGCCGTACAACCTCTGATTCGAGACCGATCATGTTCCACCTCCAGGAAGTTCGTCGGAGCCTTCTTGGACGGCTCTCATCTCGGTCTTACGGCCGAGTGAGTGACCAGGTTACGTACCGTGGTCAACGGTCCGCCGGCCGGCGAGGGTCACCGGTCAGTGAGACAGCCATTCCGTGGGTTCCACCGGACTCGGGAGGGACTCCTCAGAGATCCCTGCGAGCACTGGAGAACCGGAATGGCGCGCCCGGGAGGATTCGAACCCCCAACCCCCAGATCCGTAGTCTAGTGCTCTATCCAGTTGAGCTACGGGCGCAGTCCGGCCGGACGAGGGATCATAGACCACGACAGCCATCCGCGCAAGCCGGGGAGGGCCTCCGCGGTTGGTCGTGTGAGCAGGTTCACGATAACATCTTCGAGAACCCGTGACTGGTAGTTGAAGGCCACCCCTCTCGGAACTGGGACGAAGGAGCTCCGTGGAACCGAAACGCGCACAGTGGAAATCCAAGGTCGGATTCGTGCTGGCGGCGTCGGGGTCGGCCATCGGGCTCGGGAACATCGTCTTCTTCAGCGCCAACGCCTACACCTTCGGGGCCGGGGCCTTCTACCTCCCGTATCTCCTCTCCCTGGTCATCGTCGGTCTGCCCGTGATCGTGGCCGAGATGGCCCTGGGCGGGGAGACCCGGAGGGCATTCCCCCAGTCCCTGGGCCGGATCGGCGGGAAGAGCGGGGAGTTCTTCGGCTGGTGGGCCCTGTTGAACGCCGGCTTCATCACCATGTACTACGTGACCATCCTGGCCTGGGTGTGTGGCATGCTCTTCGGGTCCCTGGGGTCCCTGTGGAAGGAGGCCAGCGCCCTGCCGGCCTTCGGGATCGAGTCCCTGGCCAACCCCACCGGGTACTTCTTCCAGATGCTCTCCTCCTGGTGGGTGGTGGGGCTGGTGGTCCTGGTCTGTCTCCTCAACGCCCTCATCGTCCGCCGGGGAGTGACCACCATCGAGCCGGCGGTCAAGGTCTTCGTCCCTCTGATGTGGCTCTTCATGATCGTGCTCATCGTCCGGGGGATCACCCTGCCCCACGGCGAGGAGGGGGTGTTTCTGCTGTTCACCCCGAACTTCGAGATCGCGAAGGACCCGGCCGTCTGGCAGGGGGCCATGAGCCAGATCTTCTTCAGCCTGTCGCTGGGCTTCGGCGTGATGACGGCCTACGGCTCCTATCTGCCCCGGGACGCCGATCACTTCAACAACGGCCTGGTCACGGCCTGCCTGAACTGCTCCTTCGAGTTCCTGGCCGGGCTCGCTGTCTTCTCGCTCCTCTTCACCTTCGCCATCGTCCCCCAGGCCTCGACCCTGGGGATGATGTTCTTCGTGGTGCCCGACGGGATCGGCGCCATGCCCGGGGGGGTGAGGATCTTCGGCTTTCTCTTCTTCCTGCTCCTGCTGATGGCGGGGCTCTCGTCGTCCATCTCCCTGGTGGAGGCCCTGTCGTCGGCGGTGATCGACAAGTTCCGGTGGAGCCG
>JAWVZJ010000504.1:0-1705 GCA_033722255.1 Thermoanaerobaculia bacterium
AGGATCTGCGGTCCATGGCCGTGCGAGCCCTGGAGGGCACCGGGTCGGGACTGGCCCGAGCTGCTCTCCTCGAGCTGGTTCGCGCCGGAAAGACCCTCTTCCGTCGAGAGAAGCTGGCCGAGCCCTCCCCGACCGTCTTGGCGCCTCTCAAGGTGCTGGCCAGCGATTGGAGCGACGACCCGGAGGCTCGGGTGTTGGAGGTGGCCCGGGCGTCGGGGGATGCGGAGATGGCTCGGGCAGCCGCCGGTGGGGGGCTCCGGAAGCTTGAGTGCTGGCGGCGAGTTCCTCACGGCCCTGGCCAAAGCCTTCTCCGTGATGACCCTCTACGAGGAAGGGCATCCGGCGCGGGAAAAGGCCGTCGACCGGGCGTACGAGAAGCTCTCCAGGCTCCAGGAGGAGAATCCCCGTCCTCGCCTGACCTTTCTCGGCTCGGAGGTCATCTACGGTGATCGTCCCCTCCGTGAGATGCGAGAGTGGGATTGGACGCCGAGGCTGGCGGCCGCGGGGGTCCAGCGGCTGGAGTACACGGGGCCCGTCGAGCGCTGGGACCTGGACGTCTCCTGGACGAGATCCACCGAGCCTTCTCCGGGGAGGGGAGCTCGGCCGAGACACGCCAGACCCGTCCCACGAACATCCGGTACGGTGTCGTGTCCATCCACGGGCACGACGGAGAGGGCGTCGAGAGACGAGGGACGCCCGTCGCGGGCAGCGTCTCCTACACCTTGGGGGACGAGGTCGAGACACTGGAGTGGCTCCGGGACGAGTTCCGGACCCGGGGCGACCTCAAGATGCTGGAGGCCGAGGCCATCGTTCGCTCCCTTTCGGTGGCCATGCACGGAGATCAGGCCTTCATGATCCCCCTCCTGCGCCTCAAGGAGTACGATCAATACACGACGCCCCACTCTCTGAACGTCTCCACCCTCGCCATGGTCCTGGCCGAACACGTGGGGCTGAGTCCGAAGGAGGTGAGGACCTTCGGGGTGGCGGGTCTCCTTCACGACGTCGGAAAGGTCCGGATCCCCTCCGACATCCTGAACAAGCCCGGGAAGCTGACCCCCGAGGAGCGGGAGGTCATGAACAGCCACACCGTCGAGGGAGCCCGCTTCATCATGGAAGCTCAGCAGTTCCTCGACCTGGCGGCGGTCGTGGCGTACGAGCATCACATTCGGATCGACGGCGGTGGGTATCCGGCCCTGCACTTCCACCGGCACTGTCACCAGGCCAGCGACCTGGTCCACGTCTGCGACGTCTTCGACGCCCTCCGGACCGACCGGCCCTACCGGGACGCCTGGCCCATGGAGAAGGTTCTGAGCTACGTCGAACAGGGGGCCGGGACCGAGTTCAACCCCCGATTCGCCCACGCCTTCGTGGAGATGATGCGGGAGTCGGAGGGACGGATCGCCGAGATCCATGCCGAGGACGAGGAGCTTCCTCTGGAGGCCGACTCATCTTCGTCCTCCGGTGCTCCGGACGAAGCCTCCTCCCGTGCCTCCGGGGAAGGCTTGCCTGGATCAGCCGACGAAGGCTCGTCCGTCACCTCCGACGAAGAAGCCTATGCCACCGAGGAGGAGGCGTAGCTCCGGAGCCGCTCCCCCGCCTCCCGAAGGGTCTCGGCTTTCTTGCAGAAGGCGAATCGGAGGATCCTCCGGGGCGGTGAATCACCGGCCTGACCGGGGCTGCGGAAGAAGCTGGATCCCGGAACCGC
>JAWVZJ010000505.1:0-1694 GCA_033722255.1 Thermoanaerobaculia bacterium
AGGTGGGCCAGGGGCTGGCCGACTCCGGCGTCGACCGAGACGACGTCTTCGTCACGACCAGGGTCTGGTATGAGAATCTGGCTCCTGACGAGGTCCATACGGCGTGCGAGCGCTCTCTGGATCGCCTGGGCACCGATTACGTCGACCTCTACCTGATCCACTGGCCCACGGATCGAGTGCCCCTGTCGGAGACTGTGGGAGCCCTGAAAGAGCTCCGGGACGCGGGAAGATCGGGGCCTGGGGGGTCTGCAACTTCACCCGGAGCTGGCTCGAGGAGCTTCTGGAGCTGGGACGGCCCGCGACCAACCAGATCGAGATCCACCCCTTCCTGGTCCAGGACCAGCTCTACGACGCATGCCGGGAGTGGGGCATTCCCCTGACGGCCTACTCTCCGCTGGCCCGGGGTCGGGTGACGGGGGACCGGGTTCTCAAGGAAATCGGGGAGACCCACGGCAAGACGGCCGCCCAGGTAGCCCTTCGCTGGTCCCTGGATCGAGGGCGCATCGTGATCCCGAAGTCCAGCGGATCGGAGCACCTGCGGGAGAACCTGGACGTCTTCGACTTCTCTCTGGACGACGATGAGCTGGACCGGATCGACGCCCTGGATGCGGGGGAGCGGATCATCGATCCGTCCTGGATGGACTTCGACAGATAGAGGCGGCGCTGGCACACGAGAAGGTGCTCGGGCAGCGAGAGCCGCTCGATACATATAGATCGATCGGACAAGGAGCCGGATCATGGCGGACGCAGCAGTAGCGACCGAGAAGGAAACCGAGACCCTCCGCCTGCAGGTGGCGGGCACCAAGGCCGAGGACGCGGGCCGGGGAGTGGCGAGGATGTCCCGGAACTCCCTCCGGTCCCTGGGAGCCGTCGAGGGAGACGTCGTGGAGATCGTGGGGAAGCGACGGACCGCGGCGGTGGCCCTGGGACCCTACCCCGAGGACGAGGGGGTGGAGGTCATTCGCCTGGACGGGCTCCAGCGGGCCAACGCCGACGTGGGGATCGGAGACCAAGTGGAAGTTCGCCGGGCCGAGCCCGAGACCGCCGATCGAATCCAGATCGCCCCGGCCCAGAAGAACGTGAGGCTCACGGGATCGGGGGAGGCGCTGAAGCGCACCCTCCTTCGTCGTCCCCTGACCGCCGGGGACGTGATCTCCACCTCCAGCTACCGGAGGGCCGCCCAGGCCGGGCCGGGCGACGGGACTCCCGAGGAGATCTTCCGGCGACTCATGGAGCAGCCGTCTTACGCGCTGCAGGAGATCCGCCTCGTGGTGGTCTCCACCAAGCCGTCGGGAATCGTCCGGGTGGGAGAGGAGACCACCATCGAGCTCCTTCCCGAATACACCGAGCCCCAAGTACGGCGGACCGACGTCACCTACGACGACGTGGGGGGGATCGGCGACACCATCGATCAGGTCCGGGAGATGATCGAGCTCCCCCTGAAGCACCCGGAGCTCTTCCAGCGCCTGGGGATCACGCCGCCGAAGGGGGTCCTCCTGCACGGGCCGCCGGGTACGGGAAAGACCCTGCGGGCCCGGGCCGTGGCCAATGAGTCCGATGCCCAGTTCTTCACCGTCGCCGGGCCCGAGATCGTAGGGCGGCACTACGGCGAGTCGGAGGAACGGCTGCGAACCCTCTTCGACCAGGCCAGCGAGCAGGCTCCCGCCATCATCTTCATCGACGAGCTGGACTCC
>JAWVZJ010000506.1:0-1672 GCA_033722255.1 Thermoanaerobaculia bacterium
CGACCTTCCGGATCGGCAGCCCGAGCTCGTCCCCCAGGGAGTGCATGACCTGGCGCGCTTCGTTCTTCCGCAGCAGGCCGTTGTCCACGAAGATCGCCTGGAAGCGACCCGGGATCGCCCGCTGGAGAAGAGCGGCGACGACCGAGGAGTCCACCCCACCGGAGAGGGCACAGATCGCCGACGCTCCCTCGACCTGCTCGCGGACGCCCCTCACGGCCTCCTCCAGGAAGTCGGCCATCCGCCACTCCCCCTCCGCTCCACAGATTCCGTAGAGGAAGTTCCGGAGGACCTCGCCGCCGTGGACCGTATGCGCCACCTCCGGATGGAACTGGATCCCCCAGATCCGCCGGTCGGGATCCTCGATGGCCACCACCGGCGCCCCCTCGCTCGAGGCCAGGATGCTGAAGCCCTCGGGGACCTCCACGATCCGGTCGCCGTGACTCATCCAGACCATCTCCCTCCGGTCCAGTCCCTGAAACAGTCTCCCCGGGGTCTCGATCCTCATCTCCGCCCGGCCGTATTCCCGGCGCTGCGCGCCCTCCACCACTCCGCCGAGAGTTCTGGCGGTGAGCTGCATCCCGTAGCAGATCCCCAGCATCGGAACCCCGAGCTCGAACAGCGCCTCTTCTCGCTCGGGGGCGCCCTCGGCGTACACGCTGTCCGGGCCTCCCGACAGGATGATTCCGATGGGATCCTTGTCCCGGATTTCGTCCAGGGAGAGATCGAAGGGATGGATCTCGCAGTAGACCCGGTTTTCCCGCACCCGTCGAGCGATCAGCTGGGTGTACTGGCTTCCGAAATCCAGGATGAGGACGGTCTGGTGGCGTTGGTGACTCATGGGAAGCTCCTGGCGAGCAGCCGATCCGTGGCCGAGATTCCCGATCCCGGCCGAGCTCAGTCGTCGCGGGACCCTCGGAATCGATCGAGGCGAACCACGTTCGGGGGCGTCTCTTCCGTCTCCTCTTCCTCCATCTCCGCTCCGCCCATCTCTCCGTCGCCGTCCGCCGGCTCGAACTTCAGCCCGAAGCTGGCCGCCGGATCCACGAAAGAGCGGAGGGCGTCGTAGGGGATCGTGAAGCGGGCGGGACGCCCGTCGAACCGGAGGGTCACGGAGAACTCCTCTTCCTCGGCCTCCAGGTCCCAGAACTGGTGCTGGAGGACGATGGTCATCTCCTGGGGGTGGGTCTGCCGGAGATGACGGGGCATGAGGACCTCCGGATGGTCGGTACGGAAGTTGATGTACGCGTGGTGTTCTCCCGGGAAGCCCTCCTCCGCCACACGCTGCAGGACCTCCCTCACCAGAGTGAGGAGAGCCCTCCGCAGCAGATCCGGATAGTCGATCAGGTTTTCGGTCATGCTTTCGTCGGCGGTGGCGAGGACCCCGGCCCCGGGAATCCGGGTCTCGAAGGCCTCTCGATCACTCTACCGCGTCCCGGGAGATCGTGCTCGATCGCCCGCTCTGTCCGGGAACGGTCCTGCGGCCTTCGGCGGTACCCGGCCTTCGATGGCCCCCGTCCCATCGGGCACCCGTCACAACGGTGTACCCTGGTTTCATGACCGAGATCGTCATCGAGCGAGGAGACATCACCGAACAGGAGGTCGACGCCATCGTCAACGCCGCCAACGAACGGATGCTCGGCGGAGGCGGCGTCGACGGCGCGATCCACCGGGC
>JAWVZJ010000507.1:0-1670 GCA_033722255.1 Thermoanaerobaculia bacterium
CCGAGTGGTACTTCATGTTTCTGTTCCAGACCCTCAAGCTGGTTCCCGGTGGTGAGATCGCCGGGATGGAGTTCGAGGCGATCCCGGTCCTCCTCTCCGGAGTCGGGGCCGTCCTCTTCCTCGCCGTCCCGTTCCTGGATCCGGGCAAGGAGGGGAGCCGGAGCGGGTTGATCGCAACGATCGTCGGGGTCGTGGCTCTGCTCTACATGGTGGTCCTGACCGCCTGGGGATACCACTCCTGGGTGCCGGTCTGGATCGTCCTGGCCACCGTGGGGCTCCTGGCCGTGCTGGCTTTCGCGACCCGAAGGAGGGAAGAACGATGAGGCAGCGGTTGGCGGGGACGAGCGTTGGAATCCTCCTGCTGCTTCTCGCGGGAACGGTCCCGGCCCAGGAGGAGACCTCCTGTACCTCCTGTCACGGAGACCCCGACTGGTTCGACCAGGAATCTGCCTCCATGATCGACCTCGTCCGGGAGGGAGCCCACGGCGAGGCCGGCCTCTCCTGTCACGACTGTCACGGGGGCAACCCCTCCCTGGAGGTGGCCGAGGATCCCGAGGCGGCCATGGACGAAGGGTACGAGCCGAACCCCTACCAGGGCGTCCCCGACGCTCCCGGAGTCCCGGAGTTCTGCGGGAGCTGTCACTCCGACGCCGAGTACATGAAGCGGTTCCGGCCCGACATCCGGATCGACCAGGTACGGGAGTACCGGACGAGCCATCATGGGCGGGCCCTGGCTGCGGGAGATACCAAGGTCGCTACCTGTGTGGACTGCCACGGAGTCCACGGGATCCTCGGCCCGGACAGCCCGGAGTCCCCGGTCTACCCCACCGAGATCGCGGAGACCTGTCGGTCCTGTCACGGTGATCCAGAGTACATGGAGGGATACCAGACCCCGGACGGTCGCCCTCTGCCCACGGACCAGTACGGCGCCTGGAGGAGGAGTGTCCACGCCGAGGGCCTCTTCGAGGACGGGGATCTCTCGGCCCCCACCTGCAACGACTGTCACGGGAATCATGGTGCCACGCCACCGGGAGTGGACTCCATCACCTTCGTGTGCGGTCAGTGCCACGGGCGGGAGGCGGGTCTGTTCCGGGAGAGCACCAAGGCCGGGGGATTCCAGGAGCACAACGAGTTCCTCCAGGCCGCCGAGGGTTGCGCCGATTGCCACGGCGACCCCCAGGCCTCGGTGACCGGAATGACCCATTTCTCCGAGTGCTCCCCCTGTCACGGCAACCACGCCATCGTGGAGCCGGCCGTGACCATGCTCTCGCCCCTCCCGGAGATCCCCTGCGCCTTCTGCCACGAGCCCGTAGGAGGAGCGGTTCCGGTTCCCGAGCCCGAGGAGGTCGAACGACATTACGAAGAGGTCAAGGAAGGACTCGTCGACGCGGCCCGGGAGGAGGGGCTGGAGGGGACCGCCCTCTTCGACCACCTGGTGGAGAAGGCCCGAAACCTGGAGTTCCATACTCGCCCCGGAGAGGAGGAGGGCCGGGTGCTCCGGCCGGAGTTCGAGCGACTCTATGAGAAATTCCGCCTCGGCAAGACGCATTTCACCTACGAGGTGCGGGACAAGGAGCGCCGCCGAGACGTCGTCCGGTGCGAGGATTGCCACGGGCCCGAGCCCGATATGGTGGAGGACGCCGTAGGGTACGAGACCTCGGAGCGGATGA
>JAWVZJ010000508.1:0-1661 GCA_033722255.1 Thermoanaerobaculia bacterium
CGAAGAGACGGGCTCGCTCGCTCATGGTGTCGAGTCTACTGCCTCCCCCCGGACGTCTCTTCTCGAGCGCTACCGGAAGAGTCGACGGAGGATTCTGGAAAGCTCGAGAAGCGCGGTGCTTTCAGCTCCGTCGGTGCTCGCCGGTCCTCGGATCGAGCCGGAGGGAGCCTGCCTGGAGGGACACGATTCTCTCCTCCGGGAACGGAGGCGCCTCCACTTTCAGAAACCCCGACCCCGGCTCGATCTCTCGGACCACCCCCAGGGCCAGGGCGAATCCCTCCTCGTCGCAGGGGGCGACCAGGAGATCCTGCCACTTCTTCGGGCGTCGAGAGCCCGGGACCATCCCGTGGAGGCCGATCGCGTCCAGGCTCAGCTCGATCTCCCTTCGGTCCTGGAAGTACTGTCGGAACCGCTCTTCCCGGTAGCGACGTCGCTGTGACCGGCTGCGGGGCTGGACCGCCGGGGCCGGCTCCAGACGATGGATCCGGATCCCGTGTCGGCCCTCGAAGCCGGTCAGGAACTCCTCCAGCTCCCGGTCCTCCTGAATGGAGATCAGGTGCGGCGGCCGGAGAAGGTCCCCCACCTGAAACAGGAGCTCCCGGTACCCGCCGGCTTCGCTGTACCCCGGGAGATCCACGAGCACGTACCGGGCCTTCTCGTCCAGGGCCAGCTCCGCCAGCCGAGCCAGCCCGGTCAGGGTTTGGAGAAAATGCCCCGTCGGCGTGACGGAGCCGACGAAGCGCAGCGCCACCGACTCCTCCGCTGAACCCGGGGCTGCGGTCAGGGCGGCGGGAGGCCCCAGGGAGGCCTGGCCCGGATCTCCGTCGACCCTCCACACCGCTCCCTCCTCCTCCAGCCGGTCGGCCAGGAACCGGACCAGCGTGCTCTTCCCGGTGTCGGACTCCCCCAGGACCAGCACCGTCCCCGGATCGCCGGAGGCCAGGGCTCCCACGAGCCCTTCCCAGGCGTCCGGGACCTCGATCTCGTCTCTACCCACGCCCCCGGTATGGAGTCAGTACTCGATGATTTCGAGACCTTCGAGGCGGAAGAAATGGTCGACGTTCCGAGTAAGCAGGTCGACGAGGAAGGAGGTGTCGAGGTGGAGCAACATCAGAGATCGACCGGGCGGGCCGTGTCGGTGCTCCGGGCCGAGATCTGCTCCTCGACCGCATCCAGTGTCGTCTCCGAGACCTCCAGATCTTCTAGAACCAGGGCCAGGTCTCTCCCCGTGCATCGGTTCGCGAAATGCTCTTTGATGACCTGAGAGAACGATTGACCCTTTCTCTTCCGGCGGGTGAGTGCTCCGTAGGCCTCCAGATCGATGGTCATGGTCTTTACTGCCATGCACTTATCATGTACTTGAACGTTTCTGTCGTCAACAGTTTCACCAAGACAGATCTTCACGCCATGAATCATGCGGTCGCCGCATTCTGAAAGCCAGATGTGGCTGGAGTGGAACCGGGATGTCGCCTGGAGGCTCTTGGACTCTGGATCTGCCTGGCGTGAATCATGCACTTTCGATCGGTGTCATGGACTACCACCCACGCCTCATCGTTTGGATCGCGGCTTCGGCCCTCGTTCTCGTCGGGGCCACCGTGGCCGGGAAAGGAGACGACATGACGGATCTCGACCTGAACAGCTCCGTCTTCCGCCAGGGAGAG
>JAWVZJ010000509.1:0-1654 GCA_033722255.1 Thermoanaerobaculia bacterium
ACGTGGCCGGCGCCGATCTGGCGGGGACGGTGGAGCGGGCCCGGGACGCGGTGGAGGCCCGGATCGACCTCCCCCGGGGGTATCTCGTGACCTTCGGCGGTCAGTTCCAGGAGGCGACCCGGAGCGTGCACACCCTGGGCTTCCTGGCCGTCCTCATCCTGATCGGCATGTACGGCCTCCTCTACGTGGAGTTCCAGAGCCACCGAGACACTCTGGTAGTGCTGGTGAACCTCCCCCTGGCCCTGATCGGCGGCGTGGTGGCCGTGGCCCTCGGGGGTGGGATCCTCTCCGTGGCCACCCTGGTCGGCTTCGTGACCCTGTTCGGGATCGCCACTCGGAACGGCGTGCTGCTGGTCAACAACTACCAGCGTCTCCTGGCGGCGGGAAGGTCCCTCCCGGAGGCGGTCCGCCGGGGCTCCGAGGAGCGGATGGCACCGATCCTGATGACGGCGCTGACCGCAGGCTTCGCCCTGGTCCCCCTGGTCCTGGCCGCCGGAGCTCCGGGCAACGAGATCCAGAGCCCCATGGCCCGGGTCATCCTCGGCGGGCTCCTCACCTCCACCTTCCTCAACCTGGTGGTGGTCCCGGTGCTCTACCTCCGATGGTCCGAGGGGGGAGAGGCGAACGCGGGCTGAGGTCGCACCCGAGAAGGGCACCGGGCCTGATTCGGAGGCAGCCTCGACGAGGACCACCCGGCGGCAGGGACCGACCCGCACCCGGGAGGCTGGCGCAAAGTCGCCATCTCATCCCCGAAAACGATCATCTCGGCGGTCTGAGCGGACGACTCATGGTCGGATCCCGACATCTCATCCGGGGTCTCCAGCAGGGTCCGGGAGACGCGAATCCTCGTAGCTACGGGGCCTGTTGCCGCTCCCTCTCCGGCACCACGGTCTCGACGACGTTCCCCTCGGCGTCCACGAACTCGATGGCACCCCGGCCCTCGTCGGTCAGGGTGATCCGGACCCGGGTCCTCCCCTTCTCGTCCGTCAGGGCCAGGGACGGACGCCCGTCCGAACCGACCTTGGTCACGAGACTGGACTTCGGTTGACCCGTTCCCCCCGGTAGCAGGGCTCCATCGAGCTCCTCGGAGCGAACCGGCTCCTTCTCGGCCCCGAGGAACGCCATGGCGGTACCGTCCCCACGGACGGCGAATCCGGCCCCCTCCCCGGTGGAATGGTCCAGGGCGATCATCGGCCCGTCGAGACTAAGATTGAACCCGAAGCCACCTCGCTCGTTC
This sequence comes from Thermoanaerobaculia bacterium, assembly GCA_033722255.1. Lineage (GTDB taxonomy): Bacteria > Acidobacteriota > Thermoanaerobaculia > Multivoradales > JAIOJS01 > JAWVZJ01. Next base: position 1,238 of record JAWVZJ010000509.1, read on the forward strand.
CCCCGAGCGTCTCGGACCATGATTCCGCTCACCGGCGTGGAACGCCGGTACTGGATCCCGTCGACCACGGGATCGGGGAGGACCCCGGCAATCGTCATCCGGATGACGTTGTTCTCGTCGACCACGTCGATCCGGCGAACCCGCAGGCGCTCCATGTCCACCTCGTCGACCTCGACCTCCGGATCCCGGTCCTTCACCAACGCCAGAATCTTCTGCTCGCGGTCGGAGGAGTCCTCTCGCACCAGGTCTTCGTGTTCGCCGTTGTCCGACTCCTGCGCCCGGATCGAAGAGGCGAAACCCACCCCCCAGAGACAGGTCAGGGCGACGACGAGCCCGATGGCTTCCTTCTGGAATGAAGCTCTCATGATGATCCTCCGCTGTATACCTTCGGGAACCGATCGGCCCCCATCTCGAGAC
>JAWVZJ010000510.1:0-1651 GCA_033722255.1 Thermoanaerobaculia bacterium
CGGATCGGTCCCGGGTTCACCACCCGGCCCGATTCCCGATCCATGCGGGATCACTTCCTGGCCCGGGGCGAGCCGGAGATGGCCGCGCGATTCCGGCCCAGCTCCATGGAATACGTCCGCTCCCTGGGGGGCGACCCCCTGACCATGGTGTCGGAGATGCCCCTCTTCCTCCTGCCGCCGGAGGGTCCCCTGGCCGATCCGAATCTGCCTCGGGTCCCTCGGTTGGAGATCCTGGAGGACGCCATCGATCGCCACGGTCCGGACGCCGCGGACCAGCTCGGGATCCGTCCCATGCCGATCCGGGACCAGATGCGTCTCCAGCTGGCCCTCGTTGACGAAGGCCTCAGGGCGCTGGAGGTTTACGGAGCCCCTCCTGCCGACCACCCTCGATCGCAGAGATGAACCAACGGGGCCGGGCGGGACCGGCTCGAGGGCCGTGGCAGACGGTCAGGAGCTCCGACTCGGTCGCGATCCGCGGGACGAGCCTCGCACCGAAGCTGAGCGACCGATGCCCAGGTCCCGTTCACGGGCAGTGGCTGGATGGGAGCGCTTTCGGGAGAGGCGAGTCTACCGGTCGTGGGCCCGGCTCCGGGGCAGGGGGAGCTCACCGTCCCAGCCGGCGGGATCTCCCACCGTGACCGGTCCCCCCTCCACGACCTGTCCGTAGATCCCTCCCCGCCACTCGGGACCGAGAGCCTCCATCAGACCCGGATGGGCTTCGTCCATCCGGGGACAGGGCCGGGTCTCCCCGAGGACGTGGATCCGGGCCGGACCGACTCGCAGGACCCGACCCCGGGTCTCCTCGAGATCCAGACCCTCGATCAGGAGGTTCGCCCGCCGGGCCGAGGGGTCGATCTCGGCTCCGAGCTCCTCTTCCACCCGGGCCCAGCTCTCGGCGGAGATCACGGTGACCTGTCGCCGGCCTCCCTGATCGGCGTTGTCCTCGATCCCCACACCCTCTAGCAGGCGGGTACCGGAGACGGGATCCATCGGCCCGCGGCGGGATCTCTTGATCCAGATCTTTTCCAGGGAACCTCGCATGCCGGCGATGGTAGCGCAACGTCTCCTGCCGCTCGGTCGCTTCTCTCCGATGGCGAGATCTCGACGGTGCGGTAGAGGTTCCGAAGGGTCATGTGTTCGACAGACCTTGCCCGCTTCTACGGACCTCCGGGTGGCGGGACGGACGGGAACGGAAGCTCGGTTGCTCCGGATCGGTATCCGCCGCTGCTAGGCTTCCGGACGTGGATCGGGACAGAGAGAGCTCGACCGGACGACACCCGGCGGTGGTCACCCTCTTCCTGCTCATCCTCGGATTCGCCAGCTCCCCCTGCAGGCCGTCCTCCGACGCCCCGACGTCCGTCACCGACCGAAGGAACGCCATGACCGAGACCGAACAGCACGACGCCCCGGGCGCCACGAACCGCCTGGCCGAGTCCAGCTCGCCCTATCTCCTCCTCCACAAGGACAACCCCGTCGACTGGTACCCCTGGGGTCCCGAGGCCCTGGAGAAGGCCCGGGAGGAGGACAAGCCGATCTTCCTCTCCGTGGGGTACTCCACCTGTTACTGGTGTCACGTCATGGAGCGGGAGTCGTTCTCCGACCCGGAGATCGCGGCGCTGATGAACGAGCATTTCGTCAACATCAAGGTCGA
>JAWVZJ010000511.1:0-1641 GCA_033722255.1 Thermoanaerobaculia bacterium
ACCAGGAGCAGATCCGGGTGCCCCTTCTGATCCGACTGCCGGCGAGCGGGGGAGATGGGGGATCCGGAACCCGCCGGGCCGGGCGCCGGATCTCGCGACAGGTGAGGACGGTGGACCTGGCGCCCACGATCCTCGATCTGGCCGGGATCCCTCCCGAGGCCCGCCCCCCCGTGACGGACGGGCAGAGCCTGGTGGAGATCCTGGGCGGGGTCGAAGGTGAGGGTGGAGACGAGGAGCGGGTGGCCTACGCCGAGTCGATCAACCGGTTGACCTACAAGGTGGCGCCGGAGATCCGGGACGAGAAGGACGAAGTGCTCTTCAGCCTGACCCGGCCCCCCTGGAAGTATATCCACCACGCCCGGGAGCCCGAGGCCAGCGAGCTCTACCACCTGGAACGGGATCCCGGGGAAGAGTTCGACCTGTCGGAGGAACACCCGGAGATCGTGCGATCCCTCCACCGGGAGCTCCAGCGACGGAGAGTCCTCCCGGAGACCCTTCCGGAGGAGACTTCCGATCCGGAGCTGCGGGAGCGCCTGGAGGCCCTGGGTTACGTCCAGTAGGCGCCTCCGGAGCGCTGCGTACCCGTTCCCCGCGGCTTTCTCGATCTAGTTTCAGCCCGCCTGCGTCTCTCTCCCTCGGTAGCCTCGCATCGACGAGCGTCTACGGCGTTTCGCGAAATCCCGATGAAAGAGGGGATCCGAGTTGGAGAGCCATGGCGGTGCCGGATGAGGAACTTCGCCGGGAGGCCATCGGAGAGCGGTGATGGCGTCCGTTGCCGGCTCTGAGCTGGATCGGGGTACCGCTTCGCAGTCCCGGCGGCGCCCCGTTTGCGGGCCGGAATCTCCGGGTCGTGTCCAGAGGAGAGGGCGAGGATCCCCCGGCCGGGGGATTTCCCCGGGTTGCTCGGGTTCACGGGAAAACAAAAAAAGAGCCCCGCCGGTGGTGGGGGCGGGGCTCGGTGTCCCTCACGGGACAGTCGGCGGAACGACGCTCGAAGTCGTTACTTGATCGAGATCCGCCGCGGCTTGGCCTCTTCCTCCTTGGGGAGGTTGACGACCAGGACGCCGTCCTTGAAGTTCGCCTCGACCTCGTCCGCCTGGACGTTCTGGTTGAGGGTGAAGGAGCGGGTGAACTGTCCGTACGACCGCTCGATGCGGTGGTAGTTCTCGTTCGAGTGCTCCTCCTCGAACTTCCGCTCGCCGCTGATGGTGAGCAGGTTGTTCTCGAGCGTCAGGTTCACGTCCTCCTTCTTCATGCCGGGAAGATCGACGAACAGGGTCACCTGGTCATCGTCCTCGCGGATGTCGACGGAGGGAGCCCACCGGCGCTCCGAGACCTCCTCGGCCTCGAAGGGGCGGAGCATGTCGTTGAACGCATCCTCGAACATCCGGCTGAAACGGTCCCGGACGAGGTCGGAGCGCGGATTCCAACGAGTGAGTGCAGTTCTCATCGTCGATTTCCTCCTTTTGTGCTTCTGGTTCGTGGTTCTTGCGTCATTTCGCCTCTGGAGGCTGTGGGTGAGTGCCGTTCCCGCCTCCATTCACCAGATATTATAAGGGAGGGCTCAGGTTTTGTCAAGCCCCAGGCGCTTCTTCCGGCGGATCTTATATCGAGATGCTCAGATTATGGGCCTTCGGCGGG
>JAWVZJ010000512.1:0-1609 GCA_033722255.1 Thermoanaerobaculia bacterium
CTTCGTCACCGAGGACGCGGGGGAAGCCGGCGGGCATCTCCGGGAGCGGGGTAACGAGTTCGGGACGACGACGGGACGTCCCCGACGTTGCGGCTGGCTGGATCTCGTGGCCGCACGGTACGCGGTGATGCTGAACGGGATCCGGAAGATCGCCCTGACCAAGCTGGACGTCCTGGACGAGCTCGCAGAGATCCCCGTCTGTGTGGGATATCGGTACCGGGGCCGTCGGTACGAGGAGATCCCGGCGGATCTCAGGGGCCTGGAGGAAGCCGAGGCGGTCTACGAGACTGTGCCTGGCTGGCAGACGGACACTCGAGGCGCCCTCGAGTACGGGGACCTCCCGGCGGAGGCCCGCTCCTACGTGGAGCGGGTCGAGCGGGCTCTGGAGGTGGAAGTGGTCGTCGTCTCCACCGGTCCCCGGAGAGAGGAGACGATCGTCCGGGGCGAGAGGATCGTCGGCGGCTGGAGTTCCTAGAAGGGATCGAACCTTCCTTCCGTCAGGCGTTGGAGGCCAGTTTCCTCTCGGACTTCGGCTCCAGGCGGTATCCCAGTCCCCGCTCGGTCTGGATCAGGTCCTTGGTGTCTTCGTCGGCGGAGAGGAGCTTCTGGCGGAGTCGGTGGACGTGGACTCGAAGGGCGTCTTCGAAGACGTCGCCCTCGGGCCAGAGCCGCCGCAGGAGATAGTCGGTGGTCACGACCTGGGGTGCGTTGGAGTAGAGGATGTGGAGGATCTTGGTCTCCGTCGGAGTGAGGGGCACGTCCTCTGGTCCCCCCTTCAGCCGCTGCTGGGCGAAATCGACCGAGATCGTCTCCGTGAGATCGACCCGTCGGCCCAGGGCGTACCCGTAATCGCTGACCCGGCGGAGGATCCTCTTCGTCCGGACCGCCAGCTCTTCCGGGTTGAACGGTTTGGTGACGTAGTCTTCCGCGTACTGGTCGATGGCCTCGACGATCGTCTCCTCGTCGTCGACAGCGGAGAGGAAGACGATCGGGAGGTCGCTGAACTCCAGGAGGCTCTCCCCGAGCTCCAGACCGCTTCGCCCCGGCATCACGATGTCCAGGATCGCCAGGTGGGGGAGGCCTCGCTCTTCGATGAGGGCCTCTGCCTCGTCGGCGTCCTCCGCCAACCAGACCTCGAAGCCCTCCGCCTCCAGGGCGTTTCGCATCAGGAGCCGCGCGTCCGGCTCGTCGTCCACGACGAGGATCGTCGGTACCGTGTCGTTCATGGGGTCGCTGCCTGTGTCTGTTCTCATGGGTTTCGGATTGGGCTCCGGTTGATGATCACGTCGTCGCGCCGATACGAGAAGCTGGCCACGACCTTCTCCCGGGGGTGGAGCTCGAGCTCCTCCACCAGGAAGGGCTGGTCGTCCCCCAGATCCCGGAAGATCCGTAGGGTATATCGTCCGGGGGGTACTCTATATTCCCGGTTCAGTCCCGTGGGACCCAGCATCCGGGAGTCGAGCTTGACGAAGCCCGTGTCCGACGGGGAGCTCAGAGTCGGCTGGACCCGGAGGAGAGCGGGTCTTCGGAGGGGAACGGGGACCCGGAGCTCCTGGTCCTCTTCCACCGTGACCTCGATTCTCCGGGCGTCGGAGTAATCCTCCTCGTA
>JAWVZJ010000513.1:0-1589 GCA_033722255.1 Thermoanaerobaculia bacterium
ACCCGCTGGTAGAGATCGATCGCCCTCTCCAGGTCCCCGGCGGTCCGTTCGGCCACCAGGGCTTGCTGGAAGAGCTCGTGCCCGCTCGACGGGGCGGCGGCGGCGATCGACGTCAGCAGGAGCGCCGCGGCGCCCGCGAGGAGCACCAGCGGCGAGAGCTTCCTCTCCGGCCTCCTCTCTGGCTTTGTCTCCCAGTTCCTCTTCGATCTCGCCTCCGATGTCGTCTCCGATGTCCTCTCCGTTGTCGACTGCGCTGCTCTTGTCTTCCTCTTCATGACGTCCTCCTCTGCTTTGTCCGTGATGCAACCAGGCTAGGGAGCTCTCCCCTCCCGGTTGTCATCGCCGGACGACCCGGACGTACGGGTCCTGGAGAGGTCTTGCAACCACCGTTCATGCACGATGTACGAGATCTGTCACGGCACCCACTTGTAGCCCACTCCGTGGACGGTCAGCAGATGCCGGGGCTCGTCGGCGTCGGGCTCCAGCTTCGACCGCAGCGAGGCCACGTGGTTGTCCACGGTCCGGGTCGTGGGATAGGCGTCGTAGCCCCAGACCTCGTCCAGGAGCTCCTCCCGGGACACCACTTCCCCGGGCCGGGCCACCAGGTGGCGCAGGAGACCGAACTCCTTAGGAGTCAGCGACACCTTCTCTCCGTTCCTTCGAGCCTCGTAGCTGACGAAATCCACCTCCACGTCGTCGAACTCGATCCTCTCGGGGAGGGTCCGGGACGGTCGAGCCCGTCGGAGCAGGGCCCGGATCCGGGCCAGCAGCTCCCGGATCGAGAACGGCTTGGTGACGTAGTCGTCGGCCCCCAGATCCAGTCCCAGGACCCGGTCTCCCTCCTCCCCCCGGGCCGTGAGGATCAGGATCGGCTCCTTGAACCCCTCCTCCCGGGCCCGCCGGCAGACGTCGTACCCGTTCCTCTTCGGGAGCATCAGATCCAGGATCACCAGGTCCGGCTCCCGCCCGAGGATCGCCTCCAGGGCCTCCTCGCCGTCGGTGGCCCGGATCACCTCGTACCCCTCGTCCTCCAGGTTGTCGGCGAGACCTCGGAGGATCGCCGGATCGTCCTCGACCACCAGGATGCGGGTCACGACTTCTGCTCCCATGACTCCTCCCCCCCCGACTCCTCCTCCAGCGGGATCCAGAGCCCGAAGGTGCTCCCCTCGCCGGGCTCGCTCTCCACCGTCACCCGCCCGCCGTGCTCCCGGGCCACGTGGGAGACCAGGGTCAGGCCCAGACCCGTGCCCGGGACGTCCTGCTCCTCCGCGCCGAGCCGGTAAAACTCCTCGAAGATCCGCTCCCGCTCCTCCGGGGGGATCCCGATCCCCCGGTCCTCGACCTCCAGGACCGCGTGTCCGTCCCTCCGGAACACCCGGAGATCGATGACCGAGCTGTCGCCGGAGTACTTCATGGCGTTGCCCAGGAGATTGAGCGCCGCCTGCTCCAGGGCGTCCGGGTCTCCCTGGACCGGAGGAACCTCGTCGTCGATCTCGGTTGTCAGCTCGAAGCCGTGCTCCCGGAGCGGGTCCCGCACTGCCCTGACTGCCGCCTCCGCCGCGGCGGAGGGCTCCGTCGGCCGCAGGTCG
>JAWVZJ010000514.1:0-1587 GCA_033722255.1 Thermoanaerobaculia bacterium
CATGCCGGGAGGCGGGGTCCTGGAGATCTCCACCCGCTCGGAGGTGCTGACCGAGGAGGAAGCGGCCCAGCGGCCGGGGCTATGGCCGGGTCCCTCCGTCCAGCTCCGGGTGTCGGACACCGGCATGGGTATGGACCCGGAGACACGGAGTCGGGTCTTCGAGCCCTTCTTCACGACCAAGCGGGAGGAAGGGGGGACGGGTCTCGGCCTGGCCGTCTCCTACGGAATCGTGAAACAGAGCGGGGGAGCGATCCACGTCGACAGCCGGCCCGGAAAGGGGACCACCTTCAAGATTCGGTTCCCTCCAGCCCGTGCCGACGCGGAACGCGACTCCCCCGACGACTCCGACGACTCCGACGAGGTCGGGACGAAACCGGGCGTGGGGGGATCGGTTCTGGCCATCGAAGACGATCCGAGCGTCCGCAGGATCGTCCGGCGGATCCTGGAGCGGGCCGACATGGACGTCACTCTCGCCGAAGACGCCGAGACGGGGTTGGAGATCCTGAAGGAGAGGGGAGAGAGCTTCGAGGTCGTCCTCACCGACCTGGTCCTGCCCGGAATGAGCGGCCGGGGCCTCCTCGAGGAGGTCCGATCCCGGGACCTGGACGTGAAGGTCGTGGTGATGTCGGGCTACGATCACGACTCCCCGGGAAGCCGTGGAGACCTTCCCTCCGACGTCTGGTTCATCCAGAAGCCCTTCTCTCCCGAAGAGCTGGTCGAAGTGCTGGGAAGGGCCCTCGGCGGACGCCCACCAGAGGACGAATAGCCTCCGGGATTCCTTCCGGACGCCGGCGAGCGGGTATCGGAGTCCCTGCCGGGAGAGCGGCTCCTCACCCCTCCTTCGAGCCAGGCGAATCCATCCCGGAGTCTTCCTCGTCCCCGAGGCTCCCGTGGCGGTAGGCCCGATACTGGGCGATGGAGACGATTCCGACGATCCCCGCCAGGGCAATGGCTCCCACGCCAGGTCGGAAGACGGCGAAGACCAGAACCGTCAGGGCGAAGAGGCCCGGCCAGATCCAATCCCACCGTGAAGGCGGATTCCCCAGGTAGGAGCGATCGTACCACCGGAGGAGAGCCCCTCCCCCGAGGAACGTCAGGAGGACGACGATCGCGACGATCACCCAGGTCGCGGTGTCTATGGTCTCACCCACCCCTGCCCTACCAACCAGGGGCGAGCTGGAATCCCCATACTCCGCCCTTCCCCGGCCGCTGGAACGGATACGCCCAGTACACCTCGACCACGGCCCGGCCCAGCACGTTCAAGCGGGCACTCACCCCGCTGCTGAAAACCGGGATCCGCTCGGTGGATTCCCGGGCGAATTCCAGGTCCGGAGACTCGTCTTCCGTCCACGCCACGCCGGCGTCGGTGAACAGGGTGATCTCGGTGGGAATGAATCCCCAATCCAGGAGCCCGAACTCCTCCACGCCGATGACCGGGACCCGAAGCTCCAGGTTTCCCACGGCCATCCGGCTGCCTATGAGCCGATCGATCTCGGGACATGCGTCGGGGGAGCCGGGTACCGGGGTACACTCGGCGGAGCTCTCGAAGGATCCGGCATGGTATCCCCGAACGTAGCGCTCGAATCC
>JAWVZJ010000515.1:0-1586 GCA_033722255.1 Thermoanaerobaculia bacterium
AGAGGGTCCTGCCGGTGGACCGCCGGGCCAGCTCCCGGGAGAGCTTGATCCGCTGGGCCTCCCCCCCAGAGAGGGTGGTGGCGGGCTGTCCCAGGTGGAGGTAGCCGAGGCCCACGTCGTTCAGGGTGGAGAGGATCCGGCGGATCTTCGGGATCGCGTGGAAGCGCTCCAGGGCCTCCTCCACCGTCAGGTCCAGGATGTCGGCGATGTTCATCCCCTTGTACCGGACCTGGAGGGTCTCCCGGTCGTACCGCTTCCCCCCGCAGACCTCGCAGGTGACGTACACGTCCGGGAGGAAGTGCATCTCGATCTTGATCCGCCCGTCGCCGGAGCAGGCCTCGCAGCGCCCCCCCTTGACGTTGAAGCTGAAGCGTCCCTTGTCGTATCCCCGCATCCGGGCCTCCGGAGTCTTGGCCATGAGCTCCCGGATCGGGGTGAAGACCTTACTGTAGGTGGCGGGGTTGGATCTGGGGGTCCGGCCGATGGGACTCTGGTCGATGTCGATCACCTTGTCCAAGTGCTCCAGACCCTCGATCCGATCGTGGTCTCCGGCCCGGTCCTCGGCCCGGTGGAACTCCCGGGCCAGGGCCTTGAACAGGACCTCCTCCACCAGGCTGCTCTTCCCCGACCCCGAGACTCCGGTGACCACGGTGAAACATCCCAGGGGGAACCGGACGTCGACGTCGGCCAGGTTGTTCTGCCGGGCCCCCACGACGGTGAGCCACTCCTCCCCGGGGGAGATCCGGTCCGGAATCTCGATCGAGACTTCGCCCCGGAGGTACTTCCCGGTGAGGGAGTCCGGATGCCGGGCCACGTCCTCCGGCGGCCCCTCGGCCACGACCTCGCCTCCGTGGGTCCCGGCCCCGGGTCCCAGGTCCACCACCCAGTCCGCCCGCTCGATGGTCTCCTGGTCGTGCTCGACGACCAGAACCGAGTTGCCCAGGTCCCGCATGCCCTCCAGGGTCTCCAGCAACCGGGCGTTGTCCCGCTGGTGTAGACCGATGGAGGGCTCGTCCAGAACGTAGAGGACCCCCATGAGCTTGCTCCCGATCTGGGTGGCGAGCCGGATCCGCTGGCTCTCCCCTCCGGAGAGGGTCCCGGCGGAGCGATCCAGGGTCAGATATCCGACTCCGACGCTGGTGAGGAAGCCCAGCCGGTCCCGGATCTCCTTCAGGATCTTCTCGGCGATGATGCGATCTCTCTTCCCCAGACCGGCGTCGATCTCCCGGAAGCGTTCCTCCAGCTCCTCGATCGGAAGGCGCTGGAGCTCGTCGATGGCGAAGCCCTCGATCTCCACCGACAGGGCCTCGGGGCGGAGGCGCCGTCCCCCGCAGTCCGGACACTCGGTCACCGACATGAACTTCTCGATCTTCGAGCGCACGGACGCGGAGTCGGTCTCCCGGTATCGCCGCTCCAGCCGAGGGATGACCCCCTCGAACGATCCCGTCCACTGGAAGCTCGACCGCTTCCCCGAGATCTCGAACTCCATCTCGTCGTCGCTTCCATGGAGAATCACCTCCCGGATCTCCTCCGGCAACTTCCGCCAGGGGGTCTCCAGGGAGAACCCCAGCTCCTCGGCCAGGGTC
>JAWVZJ010000516.1:0-1583 GCA_033722255.1 Thermoanaerobaculia bacterium
CCTCGTGGTCAGCGAGGGGCTCCAACGCCTCTATGCCGACCGGGACCATCGGACACTCTACTTGCCGAACGGAATCGATCTCCCGGATCCCCATCCCCCCAGCCGGATCGAGTCCGAGCTGGGACTCCGGGGAGAGGACTATCTCCTGTTCCTGGGACGGTGGGCGGGGGAGAAGAGGGTTCTCGAGCTGATCGAGGCATTTTCGGAGCTTCGGTGCCGGGGTCTGAAGCTGGTCGTCGCTGGAACCGCGGAGCCGGAGACCTCTCACGGTCGGAAGACCCATCGCCTCGCGAGCTCGACTCCCGGGGTGATCCTTCCCGGGACGGTCGAAGGGAAGCTGAAGGAGGAGCTGCTGTCCAACGCATTCGCCTTCGTGAGCTTCTCAGAGGTCGAGGGCATGCCCATGGCTCTCCTGGAGGCGATGAGTCACGAAAGGCCCTGTCTGGTGAGCGACATCCCGGCCCACCGGGAGCTGTTGAACGGTGGTCGCGGATTGCTTCGGGACGTCACCACCCCCCGGTCCCGGGTCGATGCGTTGCGGGACCTCGTGTCCCTCTCCCCGACCGAGCGGCGGAGGATGGGGCGACGGGCTCGAGAGGATCTCCATCCGACCCACGACTGGGATCGGCTCGTCGACGAATTGGAGCGACTGTACGCGGAGGTGGCGGGGGGAACGGGATAGCCGGTGCGGATCCTCATCGCCAACAACTTCTTCTACTTGAAGGGCGGTGCCGAGCGCTGCACGTTTCTTCTCGACGAGCTGCTCCGGCGGAGCGGCCACGAGACCTGTCACTTCGCAGTTCGAGATCCCCGGAACGAGCCCTCTCCGTGGAGCCACCATTTCCCGGCGTCGATCTCGACCGACCGTCCGGTGTGGCATCCGGAATCGTGGAAGGCGGCCGCCCGGTCCTTCGGGGTGGGCGTTCGACGGAAGCTCCGAGCGCTGGTCCGAGAAGCGAAGCCGGAGGTCGCCATCCTCCACAACACCTACCACCATCTGGGTCGACCGATGCTGATGAGGGAGCTTGTCCGGTCGGGCGTACCCGTGGTGTGCATCCTCCACGACTACCAGGTGGTCTGCCCCGCCCACTCCCTTTTCCGGGACGGGGAGATCTGCCAGGAATGCTCCGGAGGAGCCTTCCACCGGGCGGCGTGGCACGGATGCGGGGGATCCCGGATGCGAGGGATGCACCTCGCCCTGGAGGCCTGTTTCCAGCGGCCGAGGTACCGGGAGTGCTCCCTCTTCTTGGCTCCGAGCCATTTCCTGATCGAAAAGGTCCGAGAGATGGGGTTCCCCCACGAGGTGTCGTTTTTACGGAACTTCTACCCCGCCTCCGAGACGAAGGTAGATCCAGTCGAGGGCCGAGCCGTGGGGTACGCTGGTCGGCTGTCCCCGGAAAAGGGCCTCGACGTGCTTCTCGAGGCGGCCCGTCGGCTTCCCTCGATCCCCTTCCGGATCGCCGGCGGCGGGCCCATGGAGGAGGGGCTGCGACACAGACGTCCGGAGAACGTGACCCTTCTCGGACAGCTCGACCGGGAGGAGCTCGAGCAAGAGCGGAGAGGGTGGCGACTGGCGGTCGTTC
>JAWVZJ010000517.1:0-1573 GCA_033722255.1 Thermoanaerobaculia bacterium
TCACCGGCGGCGTGGTCTCGGCTCTGGGCAAGGGAGTCGCCGCCGCCTCGGTGGGAGCGATCCTCGAGGCCCGGGGTTTCTCCGTCACCATCATGAAGTTCGATCCCTACGTCAACGTCGATCCCGGCACGATGTCCCCTTATCAGCACGGCGAGGTCTTCGTGACCGAGGACGGGGCGGAGACCGACCTGGATCTCGGACACTACGAGCGCTTCACCCACATCCTGACCTCCAAGGAGCACAACTACACCACCGGTCAGATCTACATGTCGGTGATCGAGAAGGAGAGGAGGGGCGACTATCTGGGGAAGACCGTCCAGGTCATCCCCCACATCACCGACGAGATCAAGGAAGCCATGGGCCGCGTGGCCGACGACGTCGACGTGGTCATCGTCGAGGTCGGAGGCACCGTCGGAGACATCGAGTCCCTCCCCTTCCTGGAGGCGATCCGCCAGTTCCGCCTCGAGGTGGGCCGCAACAATGCGGTGAACGTCCACCTCACTCTGGTGCCCTACATCGCGGCCGCCGACGAGCTCAAGACGAAGCCGACCCAGCACTCGGTCCGGGAGCTCCGGGCCATCGGACTCTCTCCCGACGTCCTCCTCTGCCGGGTGGATCGGACCCTTCCCGACGAGCTCCGGAAGAAGATCGGCCTCTTCTGCAACCTCCCGGCCGAGCACGTGATCGCAGCTCGGGACGTCCCGACCATCTACGAGGTACCCCTGGTCTTCTGCCGGGAGGGTCTGGACGAGATCCTCCTGGACCTGCTGAATCTTCCCCACTACGACCGGGACATGAGCCGGTGGGAGCATCTCGTCCAGAAGATCAAGCAGCCCCAGGAGGAAGTACGGATCGGGATCGTCGGGAAGTACGTGGAGCTTCCGGACGCTTACAAAAGTCTCAACGAGGCCCTCATGCACGGCGCCATCGCCAACGAGGCCGCCGTGGAGCTCGTCTACATCAGCGCCGAGGAGATCGAGGGGGGACACTGGCCCCGGGAGGTATTCGAGGTGGACGGGCTGCTCGTGCCCATCGGCTTCGGATCCCGGGGCTCCGAGGGAAAGATCAAGGCTGCTCGCTACGCCAGGGAGCAAAGGGTGCCCTTCTTCGGGATCTGCCTGGGCCTCCAGTGCATGGTCATCGAGTTCGCCCGCAACGTCTGCGGAATCGAGAAGGCTACCTCCGCCGAATTCGACCCCGAGACCTCCGAGCCGATCATCTACAAGCTCCGGGATCTGCTGGGAGTCGAGGAGATGGGAGGCACCATGCGACTCGGTGCCTATCCCTGCCGGATCGAGCCCGGCACTCTGGCGGCGGAGATCTACCGGAAAGACGAGATCCAGGAGCGTCATCGGCACCGATACGAGGTGAACCAGAAGTACCTGCCGGCCCTCGAGGAGAGCGGCCTCGTGGTGTCCGGCCTCTCTCCCGACGGGAAGTTCGTGGAGATGATCGAGCTACCGAGTCACCCCTGGTACCTCGGTTGCCAGTTCCACCCCGAGTACCAGTCCAAACCCACCGATCCCCACCCCCTCTTCGTCTCCTACATCGCCGCCGCCCTCGAGGAACGGGA
>JAWVZJ010000518.1:0-1568 GCA_033722255.1 Thermoanaerobaculia bacterium
CGAGAATGGTGCTCTCTCCCCAGGGGAGGGTCAGCGTGGGGCGTCCCATCCGTCGAGAGCGCCCGGCGGCCGGGACGACGGCCGCGACGGCCTGGCGGGGCGTCTCCGTCACGGGATCTGCCGGCCCCCGTCTACTGCACCTGGACCCGGGCGGCCGGCATCTGCTCCTTCAGCCAGGCCTCGATGAAGGGGTCGATGTCTCCGTCCAGGACCCGGTCCGCGTCTCCGATCTCGACCCCGGTCCGGTGGTCCTTCACCATCCGGTAGGGATGGAGGACGTAGCTCCGGATCTGACTCCCCCACGCGATCTCCTTCTTCTCCCCCTCCCGCTTCGCCTGCTCCTCCTCCCTCTGCTTCAGCTCCAGGTCGTACAGGCGGGCCCGGAGGACCTTGAATGCCGTGGCCCGGTTCTTGTGCTGGCTCCGCTCGTTCTGGCAGGAGACCACGATGCCCGAGGGCTCGTGGGTGATCCGGACCGCCGACTCGGTCTTGTTCACGTGCTGGCCCCCGGCTCCCGAAGCCCGGAAGGTGTCGATCCGGAGGTCGTTCTCGTCGATCTCGATCTCGATGTCGTCCTCGATCTCGGGACAGACGTAGACCGAAGCGAAGGAGGTGTGCCGACGGGAGGCCGCGTCGAAGGGGCTGATCCGAACCAGCCGGTGAACGCCGTTCTCCGCCTTGAGATACCCGTAAGCGTAGGACCCCCGCACGGCGAAGGTGATGCTCTTGAGACCCGCCTCCTCCCCCTCCTGTCGATCCAGTATCTCGACCTCGAACTCGTTCTGCTCCGCCCACCGGAGGTACATCCGGGCCAGCATCTCCGCCCAGTCCTGGGACTCGGTTCCCCCGGCTCCGGAGTGGACCAGAACGATCGCACTGGACTCGTCCTGCTCTCCCGAGAGCATCAGCCGCAGCTCGAGGGTCTCCAGCTTCTTCTCCAGGCGGTGGGCGAAGCGAAGGACCTCCTCGTCCCCCTCGCCCTCGGCCAGGAGCTCTTGCCAGGCCCTCAGCTCCTCCTCGTCCTCCCGGATCTCCTGGAGGGTCTCGTGGCGGCGCTCCAGGGCACTCCTCTTCCGGAGGATCGGAGTGCTCTGCTCCGGATTCTCCCAAAACTCCGGGTCCTGCATCTCGGCGTCCAGCTCGGCGAGCTGATCTTCCAGGTCGGCCTCTTCAAAGATACCCCCTCAGCGCCTCGAGACGCTCTCCGAGATCGTCCAGGCGCTGGCGGGTGTCGGCGGGAATCATGATCGATCTCCTCCGGGTCCGGTGTCTTCTTGATGGTGTCGTGGTCTGAAGCGAGAGACGCGGGTGCGTCACACTTCCGGGATCTCAAGTTTAGCAGCCGCGCAGGCCGGTGGCGGTCTCTCGGGCGTTCATGGTGTCTCGGGCGTTCATGAGGATGAAAATGGTGAGCTGACCATCCTTCGACCTGGACCGGTCCTCCGATTGCGGGAGCGGGGACCGGCAGTCTGGGTGGTGTCCGGACCCGGGCTCCTCGGAAACCGCCAACCTTGATCACATAGACTGCCGTCTCCATGGCACGGAGTCTCCTCGGCCTCCTTCTCGGA
>JAWVZJ010000519.1:0-1567 GCA_033722255.1 Thermoanaerobaculia bacterium
GATGATCATCTCCACCATCGTGAATCCTCGCTTCGATCTCGTCATCAGACTCCCCGGAGTTCAGGCGTCGCACCCAATTCGTGTTACCAGTTCCGTGCCATGGGTGAAGTCCAATAATTACGCGGAAAAACGCGACTTGCAAAGGATTCTGCGATACATCTCTTCCCCCCCATGCGGAAAAGAATTCCGACCTCCGGAGGGGTGCCGCGGGAGGAATCCGTCGGCGAGGGCTCAGTATGGCGATAGCGGAAGGTCAGGGGAGGTCGATCCAGGTCCCCCCTGGAGCGGGTAGCGCCGTCGACAGCGTGGGCAGATCTCGAAGGATCTCCAGGATCGCGCACGGCGATCCGATGATCATCCCGTCGCCCTCCACAGTGACCGTCTCCCGCACCCGGGCCCCTCCCAGGATGCGAGCTCCGTCGTGGACGGTGACCGCGCCCCCGACGAGGACCAAACCCGTCAGCCGACGCCCGGGGGGGACCTCCAGATCGCCGGTGACGGCGAGGAGACCGGCGAAGCCGTCGGAGGGGAGCGTGTACGAGCCGATCACGACCTGAAACGCGGCCGGGTCACGAGCAGAAGGCGCCGAAGAAGTTCCGACACCTCCCACTCCCGCGCTCGGGGGCTCAGCCCCGTATGCGCCCCCGGGGCCCATTCGCCGCAAGAGCGCATCTCCGTCCAGAAGACCCAGGGGGGGAATCGAGCCGAGGCCGGACGGAGAGGCCTCGACCTCCGGATCAGAGAGGACGACGGTCCGGGGCTCCACCAACCCGCCGAACGGTACGGCCGGAGGCGTCCCTCCCCCGGCGCCCGATGTGCAGACACCGGCCGCGTACCCGGGGTCGTCCGCTCCACCGAGGAAGGGCGTGATGGAGCCTGTAGCCGAGGTGACGACTTCCTCCCCGGCCTCCACCGTGGCCCTGAGCGCTTCCACGCGACGGATCGGATCGAGGCTCCAGTAGAGAGCCGCCAGACGTCGGATCCCCTGGCTGGCTCCGGAACCGGTCCTGCCCTCCCCCTCGATCCAGTACCACTCCCGTGCGAGCCACCGGACCGACGCCATCACTCGGGTCTCCTCATCCAGAGAGACGGAGCGCGTGAGAACGGTGTCGCCTCCGGCCAACGCCCGGAGATCGGCACCTTCGGCGTCGGCGGCCACGAAGCGGACACCCGACTGCGCCGCCAGCCGAGCCTTCAGCACTCGAGCTTCGGCCCACCCGGCGAATCCCTGGAAGCGAGCCAGCACGAGGGTGGCATGGAGAACGCCGGTGAGAACGAGGAGGGAGAACAGAACGGTGAGGAGCGCGAAGCCGCTCCGGCGGGGCGGATCCCGGCGTTCGATCCGACGGCGGAGCCCGGTAGGAGCCCGGAGATCGGTCACGGCCGGTCGAACCACAGGGTCATCTCCCGGAGAAGGCCGACCGGACGCTCCCGGGCGGCCGGAAAGGCCAGGACGATCCGAAGGGCGGTGGAGTCGGTGGCGCCGGCCACCATCCGAGACTCCCCACCATCGAAGAGGTCCTGGGTCACCGGCTGGCGTCCTCCCGCTCCCGTCCGGTATCGCAGC
>JAWVZJ010000520.1:0-1541 GCA_033722255.1 Thermoanaerobaculia bacterium
AGGCCGTGCCGAGGTCGAAGTACTCGGTCTCGAACAGCGTGCCGGCGGACTCGCCGATCCTCACCCCGGCGGCGTGTGAGGGGACCTCCACTCTTTTCGAGACCGACTACTTCGGCGACCCGGCCTACCTCTCCCAGTCCGGCCAGCTCTACCTCGAGCCGGCGGCGGCGGCCCTGGGGAAGGTCTACTGCTTCGGCCCGACCTTCCGCTCCGAGAAGTCCAAGACCCGTCGGCACCTCATGGAGTTCTGGATGGTGGAGCCGGAGGTGGCCTTCCTGGAGCTGGAGGGCCTCTGCGAGCTGGCCGAGGAGTTCGTCGCCTATCTGGTGGAGAGGACGCTGGAGCGCTGCCGGGCCGAGCTCCGGGACCTGGAGCGGGACACCTCCGTCCTGGAGGCCCTGTCCCCCCCCTTCCCCCGGATCCGGTACGAGGAGGCGGTGGAGATCCTCCAGGAGAAGGGGGACTTCACCCGGGGGGACGATTTCGGGGCCGAGGACGAGACGATCCTCGGGGATCACTTCGGCCGGCCGGTGTTCGTCACCCACTTTCCGGCGGAGATCAAGGCCTTCTACATGCAGCCCGCAGAGGACGATCCGGACAAGGTCCTGGGCATGGACCTGATCGCTCCCGAGGGCTACGGCGAGCTCATCGGGGGCAGCCAGCGAATCCACGATCACGACCTCCTCCTGGAGCGGATCCGGGAGCACGACCTCCCGATCGAGGCCTTCCAGTGGTACCTGGACATCCGGAAGTACGGCTCCTTTCCCCACAGCGGCTTCGGCATGGGCCTGGAGCGCTTCGTGGCCTGGATCTGCGGCGTCGATCACGTCCGGGAGACGATCCCCTATCCCCGGATGCTCTACAAGATCTACCCCTGAGGGACGGACCGCCGGGGATGGGCTTCCGTTCGGTCGGGAGAGGGCGGGCCAGGACCCGCCAGTGCTCCGGAGGACCTCGGAGGCAGGACCGCTGGATCAATCGCCCGGAGCGAGACTCGTTCCTCGGTCAGGGACTCGAATGGGGGCTCGGCTCGTTCCGGAGGTGGCCCCGATCAGGAGATCCTGCTGCGCCGAAGGGTCGGTCCACCGAGGAGACGCCGTCGTCCGGCAGGAGGCCGAGAGCGTCGTGTCGGCCCGGTCGCCGCGCCGGGGAGTGCTGAAGAGTGAGTCTCGTCGGGCCTCCGGTCCTCTATCTCCTGCTCGGAATCGCCGGCCTGGGGCTGGTCCACCGGGTGGTCCGCCCCATCTCCTGGAAGACGGGGGCGGCGATTCTGGCCCTGCCTCTCCTCTTCACAGGCCCGGCGCTCTTGACCGGACGGGTCTACGGGCCGGTGAACTTGCCGTTCGCCGAAAAGCCCCTGGCGCCCCACGCCGCAACCCACGGGGGCTACCACGAGCTCCGGCCCCGGCTCTCCGATCTTCCCCATCAGATCGTCCCCTGGCGGAAGGCCGTGCGATACGCGGTCAAGCAGGGCGAGTGGCCCCTCTGGAATCCCTTCGTTCTGGCCGGAGATCCCCTGGCGCCCACCGGTCAGGCGGCTC
>JAWVZJ010000521.1:0-1540 GCA_033722255.1 Thermoanaerobaculia bacterium
CGACGACCTGACGGCTCTCAGCGACCTGATGACGGACCGGGGAATTCGCTACGTTCCCGTGGTGGACGAGGAGGAGAACCTGGTGGGAGTCGTGTCTCTCGAGGCTCTCCTCCGGGCCGGGGGGGTGCACGAGGAGTCGTCCCTCGGTCCCGTCGAGAGGGCCTGTCTCGAGGGTCGGAAGGTGTCGGAGATCATGATGCTTCCCGAGACCGTGGTGCCGGAGACGAGCCTCACCGAGGCCGCCGGCCTGCTCCTCGAGAACCCCTGCGGCTGCCTCCCCGTCGTCGACGGAACCCACGTGGTCGGGATCCTCACCGAGTCCGACTTCATCCGCATCATGCGGAGCGCCACGGCCTGATCCATCCTCACCGCTGACGGGGGCGGGTCCCGGGGCTTCCCACTTCGGTGGACCTGTCGGTGACCTCGTCCGGGATGTCCTCCGGCTCTCCGAGAGTCGGCCGAGGGGACGGATTTGCCGGCGGTTGGAATGAACGCCTCCCCTGGAGCGTTGAAGGGGATGTCGCGGGGTGAACGAGCACAGCCGCCTGGGAATTTTGCGCTCTCGCGAATCGCTTCCCCGGACGAGGATGACCATGACCACGGAAACGGAACGAGACACACGATTTTCGACTCCTCCGGAGCTGGAGGATCTCCTCCAGACCGCGGAAGATCGGGGTTTCCTCTGGACAGACGAGATCCGGAAACGCCTGGACGACGGCTCCGTCGAATGGGACGAGGGCTTCGAGGACCTCTGCGAGCGACTCGTCGAGCTGGGAGTCCGGGTCCTGGACGGCTCGCCCCGGACCGACATCTCGGCCGCCTCCGGCGACGAGGAGCACCAGGACCTGATCCGCCTCTATCTCCAGGAGGCGGCTGCGGTCCCCCTCCTGGATCGATCCGGAGAGGTGGCGCTGGCCCGGCGTCTCGAGGAGAGTCAGTTCCAGGCGGCCCGGGCCCTGGCCGAGGCTCCCCTTCCTCCGACGGAGCTCCTGGAGCGCTGGGAGGCCGCCGCCGATTACCGGGAGGACCCCCTCCCCGAGGAGGTGGTCGGCGACCTCGGGGAGCTGCTTCCCGAGGTTCGGCGCCTGGTGGAGCTGCGCCGGGACCTGGACGCGGGCTCCGAGGAGGACGAAGGTCGCGAGGAGCTGGAGCGCGAGATCGACCGCAAGCTCGGGGCCCTGGTGAAGGAGATGCGATCCTTGGAAGTCCGGACCGGCGAAGTGCTGGCGCTCCTGGAAGGGGGCCTGTCCGGAATCGAGGACGAGGAGATCCGGAAAGAGCTCGAGAGTCCCCTGGCCCGGGCCCGGAAAGCCGAGACCGAGCACGAGCGGATCAAGCAGCATCTCATCCGGGCGAACCTGCGCCTGGTGATCTCCGTGGCCAAGAAGTACCGTTTCCGGGGCGTGGGCTTCCTGGACCTGATCCAGGAGGGCAACGTCGGGCTGATGCGGGCGGTGGAGAAGTTCGAGTACCGGCGGGGCTACAAGTTCTCCACCTACGCCACCTGGTGGATCCGACAGGGAGTGAGCCGGGCGGTGGC
>JAWVZJ010000522.1:0-1529 GCA_033722255.1 Thermoanaerobaculia bacterium
CCCGAGGAGAGCTACCAGGCCCTGGAGGCGCTCACCGGCCACGCGGAACGGATCCTCGACCTCCTGGGGCTCCCGTACCGACGGGTGACCCTCTCCACGGGGGACATGGGGTTCTCCGCCGCGAAGACCTACGACCTCGAGGTCTGGTTACCGGGCCAGCAGGCCTACCGGGAGATCTCCTCCTGCTCCAACTGCGAGGACTTCCAGGCCCGTCGAGCCGGGATCCGTTACCGGCCGGAGAAGGGGGGCAAGCCCCGTCACGTCCATACTCTCAACGGCTCCGGCCTGGCCGCCGGCCGCACGCTGATCGCCATCCTGGAAAACTACCAGCGAGAGGACGGCTCGGTCGAGGTCCCCGAACCCCTCCGCCAGTATCTCGGGGGGCGGAGCGTCATCGAAGCCGGCTGATCCCGGCCGCCGGTTCCCTCACTCCCCAGGGACGAGCCCCAGAGCCCTCTTGAGCCGGAACCAGAGGTTCCGAGCCTTCCAGAACCGGCTGGCCTCCATCCACTCGATGGTGAGCCGGGCCTCGCCGTGCCGGGCCTTCCACTGCTCCTTCTCGCTCCGGAGATCCTCCATCTCCTGCTGTCGGCGTTCCAGCTCCCGGTGGAGCCGCTCGATCTCGAGCCGAGCTCGGCGGAGCCGGGCCTCTTCCATGTGTTCCAGGAAGCGCTCCTCCACCCTCCGCTGGAGCGCCTCGAGTCGATCCGGTCTCGGAGGCCCCTTCCGACCCTCCACCACCAAAACGTGGGGCAGGTGGGGATAATCGGCGCTCCGCTCGTGGCGTTCCAGCCCCTGAAAGAAGCTCAGATCGGACTCCCCGTAGCCGGGCCAGCGGAGATCGACGAAGCCGCAGGCCAGAAGGGCCCGCCGGAGCAAGCTCCGATCCCAGAGGAATCGATGCTCCCATCCGTAGAAGGCTCGGTTGAGATCCAGGGTCCCCGGGTCGCCCTCCGGAGTCGGAGACCCGGGATCGTAGTGGGTCTCGAGGACCCACTCCAGGTTCGGAGTCGACAGCCGGATCCAGCCCTCGGACTCCAGCACCCGGTGGGCCTCCTGCAAGAACTCCAGGGCCTCGTCGAGCGCGAGATGCTCCAGGAAATGCTCCGCGAAGATCGCAGCGGCCGACCGGACACACAGCCCCGAAGTGACGTCGGCCACCACGTCCACGGAGGGGAGCAGCTGGAGGTCGACGTTCACCCATCCAGGTAGGGGGCTCCGGCCGGAGCCGACGTTGACGAAGACGGATCGATGGGGGGTGACGGGGTCGCTCAAAATCTCGGGGAGGGGTCCGATCTCAAGGAGCTCGCATCGGCCGCACCGTCAGGTCGGTGACCTCCGCCGTCCTGGGAAGGCACACGCAGGCCAGCACCAGGGACGCCACATCCCGGGGTTGGATCAGGTGCTCGGGCTCGTACGGCTCGCCTTCCAGGCGATGGATCTCTCGCTGCATCGCGCTCGCCGTCCGACCCGGATAGATGGTGAGAACCCGGACGCCGTCGTGATTCACCTCGTCCCGGAGGCTGTCG
>JAWVZJ010000523.1:0-1515 GCA_033722255.1 Thermoanaerobaculia bacterium
CTCGATCTCCTCTCCCAGGTCCTCCTCCGCCAGACAGTCGGCGAGGAACTCGAAGACTCCTCCCAGGGAGGAGATCGCCTTCTGGAATGTCCGCTCCCTGCGCATTCGGGTTTCTTCTCGCGGCAAAAGAACCTCTCCGCCCCTCCGGCGCCCCGGAACGACGAGCAGTAATCTTCTTTCGAAAGGTCTAGGAACCGACGATAGCACAGACTCCTCCCGTCGTCGTTTCGAAGCTCGCTCACCTGGGCTTCGATCTCCTGACCACCGACCATCCGTTGACAGATCTTTGCATCGAACGCTGACCGAGACCCGATGCCGACCGGATTCGTCGGAAGAGCATGCCCTGGAGGCGCGATCTCCCCTCCGTCGGCCCGTCCCGTCTCACGAACGGCCGCGACTCGGCGGCGGGTCGGTCGGTAGGAGAATACTCCGAGGGGACCGGTCTTCTACTCGACCGGTTCGTCGTCGATCCTGCTCACCGGCCCTGCGTGTCATGGGCGCGAACGTGTCGTGGGCGCGAACGGAGCGTCGGAGCACCGACGGAAGCCCCGGGGTCCCGACGCCGTGATTGTTTCAGGCGCTGGTCTCTCCGGCCTCGCCGTCGTGATGCTCGTCCCCATCCTCCTCGTGATGGTGACCTCCCTCGTCCCCCGCAGGTTCTTCTCCCTCCTCTTCGTGGGAGTGGTCTCCATCGCCCTCGGGATGAGCGTGTTCCTCGTCACTCGGTGACGTCTCTTCCCCGGTGGAGCGCTCCTCTCCCATATCATGTCCTCCGCCCGGATGCTCGTGTCCGCTCTCCAGAGACAGACCCGTCCGCGCCCCGGCTGAGGCGTACGACGAAGGTTTCATTTGGGGGAGCTGCTGGACGAAAGCGACGAGATCCCAGATCTCCTCCTCGTCGTGCGTGGGGGCCAGGGCGGGCATCCCGGTCATCCGGATCCCGTGCTCGATCACCCAGTAGTCTCGAGCCGCCTGAGCTCCGGTGAGCTCGCGCTCGCTCTCTCGCCACAGCTCCGGCGGGTCGGGGTTGAGTCCCTGGCCCATCCAGCCCGGCTCGACTCCCGGCGCACCGTGACAACCGACGCACATCTGGTGATAGCTCGCCAGGCCCCGGTCCACCCGCTCCGGAGACTCGAGATCCCCGGGCGGCTCGATCTCTGCCGCTCGAGAGGCGACCGATCGCTGCTGGGTGGTTTCCAGGAACCAGTGGACCCCCGGGAGATGGGAGTGGGTGGCTCCCACGTCGATGGCCCCCAGGAACGGCACGATCAGGATCAGGGCCGACAGCACCAGCAGGGTGAGAATGACGGTCCAGAAAACCGCTCGTCCGGACTCTCTACGCTCGCTCCGTTGCATCGTCTCCTCCTCGCTTCGGAGGATTGCAACTTCCGTGCCCTTCCAGGGGCCGATGAACCACCAGACCGTCTCCTCCGACCGAGGAGGGTGAGCGTGAGACGTATGGGGTCTCGGGGGCACCGCCGCGAAGAGCTTCCCGGAGATCAGGACATCGGAGCC
>JAWVZJ010000524.1:0-1508 GCA_033722255.1 Thermoanaerobaculia bacterium
ATCCGCCGACCGAGTTGTCTCGGAGAGGAGGCCTCACACACGAACCCGTTGACTCCGTCCTCCACGAACTCCAGGACCGCCCCCGCGTCGTCGGTGGTGAGGACCGGCTTGGCCGACTTGAAGGCCTCCACCGTGATGTATCCATAGTCCTCGTCCCAGGGTGCGAAGTACACGCCCAGGGAGCCGGAGTAGAGCTCGGCCAGCCGATCGTCCTCCACCCAGCCCAGGAGCTCTACCCGGTCCCCCAGGCCTCGCTTCTCTATGAGGGCCTCCAGCGAGCCCCGCTCGGGGCCCGCTCCGGCGATCTTGCACCGAACCGGCGAGCTCGTCCGGTCCATGGCCCGGATCAGCAGGTCGAACCGTTTCATGGCGTCGAGGCGGCCGACCCCCAGGACGTAATCTCCCGTCGGGCCCGGTCGGCAGAGGTCCCCGAGCTTCGGAGGAGGGTAGAGGGACTCGGCCCGGAGGTCGTTGAAGCGTTCCAGGCGGTCCGCCGTGTTCCGGGAGATGGCGAAGAGCCGCCGGGCCTCGGAGAGACAGCGGCGGTCGATGCCCCGGACGAGCTCGGCGGTGTTCTCGTCCTCGGGGGCGTCCCCGAAATCGGAGTAGCGGGTCCCCTTCAGGTCGTAGATCTGGCGGAGCTGGTGGACCAGCCACACCACCTTGTTCGGGTGTCTCACCACGTAGGAGGGGAAGCGGGTGGCGATCACCAGATCGATCGGTCCCTCCACGCTCTCGGTGAGATCGATCATCCGCCAGGCCAGGGCGGACTTCAGGATCCGGGTCCGGGAGCTCCAGTTGAAGGGCAGGGTGACGATCTCGGCCGGAAAGCCCCGGCGGACCAGCTCGTCCCGGAGGCTCTCGGCCAGGTTCTCGGCACCCCCCCGGACGAAGGGCACCTGGGCGCTGCAGATGCAGATCCGCCGGGTCACCGGGTCAACCGTCCCGGTCGGCGTCCCGGGATCCCTCGAGGCGATCGATCCGTCGTCGAAGCTCCCGGTTCTCTTCCAGGAGCTCCTGGATCAGGGAGCTCGCGACGCTGTTGAAGCGATTCTGCTGCTGGAGGAGAGGATGAGAGTACCAGCGGACGAAGAGGCGATGGACGACCTTGCGGAGGAAGACCAGGAGTCGGCCCAGGACCGGCCGGGGTGACACGCAGAGGGGTTCCTCCACGAACTGGACTCTCTGGAGCTCCGCGAGCCGGAGTCGATCGTCCTCTCCGGAGGGGGTGACCGTGGTGAGCTCCGCCGTCCGCTGTCGGACGCCGGCCTGGAGACGGCGAAGGATCTCTCCGGTGCTCGGGGGCTCCGGAGTGTCGGGCTCGGGCGTATCGCTCTCTGGTCGCTCGGACATAGGCTCTGGCCTCCGGCCGGGTCCCGGCTCGGACGTGCCGAGGGTACTGTGCCGCACGCCGGAGATCGCGTCAACCGCCGGGCGGTTCAGTTCAGATACCCCAGGGCCTTCAGTCGTTCCCGCTCCTCCTGGCTGAAGCGGGTCTCGGCCCGACC